>CAJOQO010000258.1 GCA_905236545.1 uncultured Lachnospiraceae bacterium | reverse complement strand
GCTTTTCGGGCGGTGCGGTGATCGGCGCGGGCATGATCCTGTTCTCTGCTGCCTTCGGGATGAAGACGGCGGACCGGTTCCTCACCATGAAGCTGTGCACCATCCTGACCTTCGTTCCGCTTACCTTCTACTGCTTCGCGAAGGGGTATGTATTCTTCATGGGGGCAAATGGCCTGGAAAACCATATTCCGAAGGGAACGCCGGGCGCGATTTTATCGGGAGGGATGATCCTTCCTCTGGACATTGCCGTCGGCTGTGTGGTCAGCATCACGATGTTCGGGTTCTACAGCCTGTTCCGCAGAGGAAGTATCGGCATGGATGTGGATTACAGCAAGTACGTACCGGGAAAGAAGCTGCGCCGGGAGACAGGCGCCCCGGGAGGCGGGCAGCAGAAAGCTGACGAGAAGCCGGCCGGGAGCTGACCGGCCAGGAGAGGGAATGAGGTATGATTCAGAATCTGCTGAACAATTATGAGGAAGCGGCGGCCATGATCCTGTTTGGGATCGGATTCACAACGCTTCTGTTTCACAGGAACCTGATCAAAAAACTGATCGGAATGAACATCATGGATTCAGGGGTGTTCCTTCTTCTCGCTTCCATGGGCTATATCAGGGGAAGGAGAGCGCCGATCATCGAGAACGGCGTGACGGAAGCTTCCGCCTATATCAATCCGATTCCCGCGGGCCTTGTCCTGACGGGGATCGTGGTGTCCGTCTCTGTGACAGCGGTTATGCTTGCGCTGACCGTCCGCCTGTACAAACGCTATCATACGCTGGATCTTGATGAGATCTACATACTGTCGAAGCATCAGAAGGAAGACCGATGAGCTTTATATGGAATTTCCCGCTGTTTACGGTGGTGCTGAGCCTTTTCTCAGGTGTTCTTTGCATGATGCTCAGCGCGAAGGCGGCGAGGTATTATACAATTGCATATGAATCGGTTCTGGTCGCTATGACCGGAAGCGTGCTTTGGTTTACATGGAGAAAGGGACGATCCTTCACCTATCCCATGGGAGAGTTCCCTGCGCCCTGGGGCAATGAGATCCGGGCCGGAAGCCTGGAGGCCCTGATCGCGCTGCTGTTTGCCGTGGTGCTTCTGTGCAGCGTGACGGCCGGATTTCATTTTATCAGAAAGGATATCGACAAGAGCAAGATCAACCTCTATTTCAGTATCCTGAATCTTATGACGGCTGCCCTGATGGCCCTTGCCTGGACCAATGATGTCTTCACAGGATATGTCTTTCTGGAGATTCTGACCCTTACCAGCTGCGGGATCCTGATCGTGCGGGAGATCGGCAGGACAACACTGGCCGCTGTGCGTTATATGATCCTGAATCTGATGGGAAGCGGGCTTTTCCTGATGGGAATCGTTCTGCTCTACGATCTGTCGGGACACCTGCTGATGATCCCCATGCGTCAGAGCCTGGCGCAGGTTGTGCAGGATCCCGCCGCGATTCCCGTGCTTTCCGTGTCAATCGGAATCATGACGGTCGGGATCGCGATTAAGACAGGCCTGTTCCCGTTCTATTTCTGGATGCCGGATACCTATGGGAGAGCCACCCCCACCTCGGGAGCCGTCCTGAGCGGACTGGTCACGAAGGCTTATATCTTTCTTCTGTTCAAGATCTATTACAGGGCGATCGGGATCCAGGTGCTGCAGAAGACGCCGGTCCTGAAGATCCTGTTCGTGCTGGGCATCTGCGGAATGATCGTAGGCTCTGTCAGCGCCCTGAGAGCGGGAAATGTCAACCGTATGATCGCATTTTCCTCCGCGGCGCAGATCGGGTATATCTATATGGGGCTGGGGCTGGGAACTGTCGCGGGCTTCGCGGCGGCGATTTTCCAGATCCTGGCACATGCCCTGACGAAGAGCCTGCTGTTTCTGACCTCGCCGTACCTGGCGGAGGTGTCCGGGGATAGCCTGGGCTTTCATGCGCTTCAGGGAAGCGCCAGGCGGGATCCCCTCGCGGGCCGTCTGTTTGCGATCGGCGCGCTTTCCATGATCGGCATTCCGATCTTTGCCGGTTTTTCGGCGAAGCTGATGTTTGCCCAGGCAGCTGTGCTTGGAGGGATCCACTGGAAGATCCTTGTGATCCTGACCGCTCTGGGCATCAGCTCCGTGCTGAACGCGATTTATTTCATCCGTACGATGATTCGCATCTATGTTGATCCGGACAGCACCATGAAGCGTCCGAAGAGGGTTGTTCCGGGACACGACAGAAGCCGGCTCGGGTATATTGCCGCCGGTATCGTGCTGGCGGGGCTGAATCTGTTTATGGGACTGTTCTCCTGGGCGGTTTCTGATGTGATCTATCGGGGACTCGGGATGTTTCTGTAGAGGCAGGGGGAGTTCGAGATGATAATTGTACTGAGTATACTGTTTCCGATCATCACGGGCATACTCGCGTCCGTGAGCAGGGCTGCGTCTTACCGGGCGAGGTGCTTTCGCTATGGACTGATCTCCCTGATGAGTCTTGCCCTGGGGATCTTTGCCATCCTGAGGGGAGAGAGCGTCACACTGTTTTCTTTTTCGGAAAATGTGACCTTCCATTTTGCGCTTGACAGCATGGGGAAGTTTTTTCTGGCCGCGGTGCTGATCCTGTATACCTGCGCAGCCTTCTATGCCATGGAGTACATGAAGATGGAAGAGAACAGGCCAACGTTCTTTGCCTTCTTCTATGTATCTCTGGGAGCGCTGATCGCCGTCTGCGCGGCAGGCAATCTTGTCACGGTTTATCTGTGCTTTGAGATGGCAACCCTTACGACGGTTCCGCTGGTTCTTCACGAGAGAACGAAGGAAGCGATCGCGGCGGGGCTGAAGTATCTGTTTTATTCCATCGGCGGCGCACTGATGGGACTGTTCGGCGTTTTCTTTATCTACTATTACGGCGCGGCGCAGAGGTCCTTTGTCCTGGGAGGCTTTCTGGACAACGCTGCCGTGCAGGGGCATGAGAAGATCCTGCTTGCCGCCGTGATGGTCGCGATCCTCGGCTTCGGCACGAAGGCGGGCATGTACCCGATGCATGGGTGGCTTCCGACCGCTCATCCGATCGCGCCGGCCCCCGCTTCCGCGCTGCTGTCCGGCATCATCGCGAAGGCCGGCGTCATCGCGGTGATCCGTCTGGTGTATTACTGTGTCGGGGCGCAGTTCATCCGCGGAACCTATGTCCAGTATACCTGGATGATTCTTGCCATGGTTACGATCTTCATGGGATCCATGATGGCGTTCCTGGAAAAGAATATGAAAAAGCGGCTGGCCTATTCGACCATCAGCCAGATCTCGTATATCATGCTGTCGCTTTCGCTGCTGTCGGACGGCGGGATCCGCGGAGCTTTGCTCCATGTGATGAGCCATGCCTCCTCCAAGGGGTGCCTGTTCCTTTGCGCAGGCGTCTTTATCTATAAATACGGAAAACGCAGGGTGGATGAGCTGACCGGAATCGGAAAGCAGATGCCGGTCGTGATGTGGTGCTTCCTGCTCGCGTCCCTTTCGCTGGTAGGGATCCCGCCGATGGGCGGGTTCCTCAGCAAATGGGTGATCGCCCTGAGCGTCGCGGAGAACGGGATGGGTGTCCTGAGCGTCCTGCCGGTTGTCATCCTGCTGATCTCGGCGATGCTGACCGCAGGCTATCTGCTTCCGGTTGCATTCAGGGCATTTTTCCCGGGGAAGGATGCCGGGGGACCGGAAGAGAGGGATGAGGCGCCCTGGCTGATGACAGTGCCGATGATCCTTCTTTGCTGTGTATCGCTTGTCATGGGAATCTTCGGCCAGACGATTCTGAACTTCTGCGGGTTCTGAGAAAAGGTGTGAAACGGTGATTAAAGCAGGAATCATAATCAGCATAGTGTTTCCCATCGTGAGCGGGGTGCTGCTGATCTCGAGAAGATCCGTCACGGAAAGGGGACGGCGGATCTATTGCGAGGTGGTTGCGTGCCTGACCAGCGCAATCGTCTGGTGGGTGCTTTGCCATGGATGCGCAGATGCGTTTTCCCTGTATTCCTTTACCAGGGGATTCAGGCTCTCGCTTGGGCTGGACGGTCCGGGGATGCTGTTTGCCGGAATGGTATCCTCCATGTGGCCTCTTGTGACGCTGTATGCCTTCGAATATATGGAGAAGGCAGTTCACAAGAACAGCTTTTTCGGCTTCTATATCATGACCTACGGGGTGACGCTCGGTGTCGCGTTTTCGGGCAATCTCCTTACGCTGTATGTGTTTTATGAGCTGCTGTCCCTTGTGACGATCCCGCTGGTAGCCCATTATCAGGACCGGGAATCCATGTATGCCGGCCGGGTTTATGCCGCCTATGTCATAGGAGGCGCTGCCATGGCATTCTTCCCGACCGTAGTGATGACGATGTTTACCAGAGGGGGATTTATCTGGGGCGGTTATTCTTTCAGCGCGCTTTCCCTGAACTATATGCTGATTCTGTGGCTGTTCGGGTTTTTCGGCTTCGGCGTGAAGGCTGCGGTGGTTCCGTTTCACGCATGGCTGCCGGAGGCCGCGGTCGCGCCGACTCCGGTGACGGCGCTGCTTCATGCGGTGGCAGTCGTGAATACCGGCGTTTTCGCCGTGACGAGGCTGACCTGGTATGTGTTCAGTCCCCAGCGCCTGTATGGCACCTGGGCGCAGATCGTGGCGCTGATCATATCCTCCGTGACGCTGCTGTATGCGTCGGCAAGGGCCCTCAGGGAGCGCCATTTTAAGAAAAAGCTGGCTTACTCAACCGTCAGCAATCTGAGCTATATGCTCTTTGGCATCATGCTGCTGACACCGGATGGACTTGAGGCGGGACTGCTGCATATGCTGTTCCACGGGATTATCAAGATGAGCCTGTTTCTGTGCGCAGGCGCTTTCATCCATAAGAGCGGCAAGCATTATCTGTATGAGATTGACGGGGCGGGAAGGAAGATGCCTCTGACCTTCCTGTTCTATACGTTCGGGGCGCTTTCTCTCACCGGGATCCCCCTCTTTGCAGGGTTTGTTTCCAAATGGAAGCTCCTGATGGCAAGTGCGGAGGCGGCGACGGTCTGGTCCTATCTTGGAACAGCGTGCCTGATCATAGCGGCATTTTTCTGCGCGACATACTCGCTGACTGCCTCCGTGCGCGCATTTTTCCCGATGAGGAACGGGGATCTCTGGAAGGATTCGGATCTGAAGGATCCGACCTGGAGAATGCTCTTTCCGATCGGTCTGTTTTCTGTGCTTAATGTGGTTTTGGGCGTATATCCCGGGCCCGTTCTGGGATTCCTTGACCAGGTTTCGAGAGGAGTGTTTTAGGTTCTCATGTATCCTGCTTTGCTGATCGTTTTGCCTTTCCTTGCCGGGATCTGCGATTATGGGATCGCGCGAAGGAGTGAGAGAGGAAGAGATCTGTTCGCTGTCTGCTTCACATGGCTCGAGCTGGTTCTTTCCGTCTGTCTTGTGCTCCGGACGCTGCGCGGCGGTGGCGATGCATTCCTTGCAATGGACATCCCCCATGTGTTCACATCGGGCCTTTCCCTGAGAACGGATGGCTTCCGCGCCGCTTACAGCCTCGTTACGTCATTGATGTGGGCATTTACGACACTGTTTTCGCTGGAGTATTTCCGGCATGAGAGAGAAAACCTGAGCCGTTATTACCTGTTTGTGCTCTTTACGCTGGGAGCGACGCAGGGCGTCATGCTTTCCGGTGACCTGATCACCACCTTCCTGTTCTTTGAGATTCTGTCTCTGACGAGCTTCACCTGGGTGATGCACGAGGAGACGGAGGGCGCTCTGCGCGCAGGTTATACCTATCTCTTTATCGCTGTGATCGGCGGCCTGGTTCTTTTTATGGGACTTGTACTTTTGCAGCATGCCGCGGGCACGCTGTCCTATGCGGGACTGTATGCCGCGGTAAAGCAGTCCGGTGTTCCCTCCGGAACGATACTTGCAGCAGGGGTCTGCATTCTGACCGGCTTCGGCTGCAAGGCGGGAATGTTTCCGGTTCATGTCTGGCTCCCGAAGGCCCACCCGGTCGCACCTTCTCCGGCATCGGCGCTTCTGTCGGGCATCCTGACGAAGGTCGGGATCTACGGGATCCTGATGACCGGGATCGAGGTGATGCTGGACTTTGCCGCCTTTGGCTGGATCGTTCTGGTGCTCGGAACCATCACCATGTTCCTCGGAGCGGTACTGGCACTGTTTTCCGTGAATCTGAAACGGACGCTTGCCTGCTCGTCCATGTCGCAGATCGGGTTCATCCTGACAGGAATCGGGATGACCATCCTGCTTCATACGCAGCATCTTCTGCAGCATGCGCAGTCTCCCGGGATGCCGGAGGCGGAAGGAGCAGCGCGCGCCGGATTCGCTGCCCTGGAGGGGCATGCGCTGCTGGCAATGAGTGGAACGCTGCTGCACATGGTGAATCATTCCATGCTTAAGCTGTGCCTGTTCTGCGCTGCCGGCGTTGTAGTCATGAATCTTCATGAGCTGAATCTGAACAGGATCCGCGGCTGGGGACGCGGAAAATGGCTTCTTGCAGGCGCGTTTCTTCTTGGCGTCGTCGGGATCGGCGGCGTTCCCCTGTTTAATGGATACGCCAGCAAGACGCTGCTTCATGAAGCGATTACCTCAGGCATCGCCGAGGCGGGAGAAGCGGCTGCCATACCGGCGGGAGCGGCCTCTTTGCTGTCCGTGATCGAGTGGATCTTCCTGATCTCG
>CAJOQO010000257.1 GCA_905236545.1 uncultured Lachnospiraceae bacterium | reverse complement strand
TCCCGGATACATCATGATCAGCTTTTCCGCGTACTGCTTGGGATACTTCTCACTTTGCTTCTGATTTCCATTGCGGATCGTAAAGAGGGCCATCCCCTCTTCATCGAATCTGTTAAGCCCTCCGTCGGTGACATCCCAGCCGAGCATGTTATCGCGGATCTCATCATATTCATGCCCCTTGTTCTGCCAGTCCTGAGGCTCCCAGTCCGCAAACGGGGGAAGATGAAACCCTTCCTCCCTGCACAGCTTTTCCATATCCTTGATAACCTGGTTGATCTTCGATCGTTTCACAGGAACCTCCTTCCGCCGCCATCGGCCGGCGGCACAGCCTTAGAACCTGTTCAGAAATACCTTATGCATTTTGCCTGTCTTTTCTTCCGACAGCACCCGGGGAAAATCCCTTACATGGCAGGATGCCGGACACCGCTTTTACTCCGTTTCGTATTGATGAAAAGGTCCGAAGCATTCATTTACCATTCGTATGGCAGGAGCCTGATCCATCCTGCTGAAAGCCGGCGCGAATTCCGGATCAGGCCTGTCTTCCGGAAATGAGCAGAAATAACGCAATTCTTTTTCAGATATCAGGCCTTCCCGGAAGCATTTCTCCAGTTTCCGTTTCTTTAAGCTGAAAAATTTGTCCGGATAATGAACCGGATCTGCGGCGTTGGGCGCTGCAATTAAACAGGCAAAAAAAACGGCCTGATTCGCGGTCAGCTCCGCCGGCGTTTTTAAAAAGTAATATTCGCTGGCGTCTGAGATTCCATATCTGTTATTCCCATAATAGATAATATTCAAATAGAACGTGAACATCTCTTCTTTCGTGAGACGGCGTTCGATTTTCCGGCAGAGAAACCATTCCGTGATTTTCCGGAATATGGATCTTTCAAAACGAAGATACAGGTTTTTGGCAAGCTGCTGCGAAATGGTACTGCCGTGAATGACCTTCCTCTTCTCCACGAAACAGGAAAGCCCTCTTCTTATGACAGGAGAAAGACCTGTGCCCCTGCGCTGAAAGAATCCAGGGTCTTCGATCAGAATAAAATATTTTTTAACCTCTTCCGATATCCCTTCCCACGGGCAGTAATCCGGAGAACCCCTGCGCTTTTCCAGCAATCCTTCAACAGGCCTTTTCCGGGTCAGATACTGCGCCTTCAGGAACGCGGCAAACACATAGATTATCAGAAAGGCAAGGATACATACTACTATTATCATCGATACCATCTATTGATCATCTGAGTTTCCCAATATTGTGCTTAACCCGACATCATCGATTACGGAGTGTTCCGCGCTTCGCGCTGATCTCAGATCGTTATCGTCAGGACATTCAATCCGAGAATAAACTGATATTCAACCTCTTTGGCAATCTGAAAAACCAGCCGGATTCCGATGTTGCTGACGGGATCCGACGGATTGGTCAGCTTCTTCCGTTCGCCCGGGTCAAAAGGTCTGCAGTCATCCCTGATGCGAAGCAGCAGCCCGCTGTCCTTGTACACCACGCGGATATCCACACTGTGCTTTTTTTTATCCTTATGAAATCCATGGCCGACCACATTGCCTGCCATCTCCTCCATGGCAAGCCCCGCCAGATAGGCGCGGCGCGTATCCAGGCCTTTTTCCAGGCAGAAAAGCTGAACCTTTTCAGCAACCCTCACAACCTCATCCATGCGCCTGACGGTCAGATCCATCCGGTCCTTCTCCTCAACGCCAAAGCTGTCCGGAATCACCATCAGCTCCTCCATATTGCGCGGCATGCGGCGATTCTTCAGGACGGCATAGAGGAGGATCGTAAGCAGCGTGACCACACCGTTCAGGACGTTGGCAATGTACCATCCGTTCATGCCCCACCGGGGAATCAGCAGCGCCGAGAAAGCCGCGATACATACGATGCCATCGAGGGCAGAAAGGAGATGAACCAGTCCCTGTTTGTCAGATACCTGCCCATAGCAGACAAAATGCATGCAGATGACGCTGAGCGGCATGCTGAGCGGAAGGATCTGAAAGGCCCGGACTGTCATCAGATAGACCGGAGCGGAAGGATCGCGGTAAAACTGCCGTGTGAAGGGCACCGCCAGCAGGATAATGGCCAGAGAAACCGCGCACATCAGCGGCACAAAGCAGCGGAACAGATTACGCATCACATCCGTAAGCGTCTGACGGTCCTCCTCTCCGACGCTGATGCTCAGAAGCATGCGTGAAACTGCGAGCATACCGGCCGGAACCGACCAGAAGAAGCAGAGAATGGAATCAGATGCCGCAAAGGCCGAAAGGCCGGCGCTGCCGACGTAAGTCGTGATCAGGCCATTTACAATGATTCCGAGAAGGCTCTGATAGATGGTAGAAGCCGCCCCCGGCAGGCCGATTTTTATGACCTGTCCGCTCTCCCGCCACGAGATCCGGCGAATCGTAAACTTCAGCGCTCCTTTCTTCCGCAGAAAATACTGCACCTGCACAGCGAAAAAGGCCCAGTTCCCGATGGAGGAAGCCAGCGCGACGCCGAACACGCCCCAGTGCAGAACCAGCACAAAAAGGACGTTCAGCAGAGCATTCACGGCAATCATAATCAGGCTTGCGATCGTTGTCAGTTTTATTTCATTCCCCATGGACAGGAAAGCCGAAAGCTGCCTTCCGAGAAAATACGGCAGAACGCCGATCGCCTGTCCCAGCAGATACCGGTCAAAAACCACACGGACAGCAGCATCATGAGTCATCAGCGCGCTCAGATGAAAGGAGCTGACGATCACCATAAAAAGGCTGAAGGCCGCCCCGGCCGCAGCTGCCAGAAAGAGATCCAGGGAAAATAAGCTCTGCACCTTCTCCTGCTGGTTTCGTCCCAGATATCTTCCGCAGAGAATGGTCGCGCCGCCGAATAGCAGGGCACACAATGCACCCATCAGCAGCTTGATGGGACTGTAGAGCGCAATGGCGCTCATGGCAGCCTCGCCGACAAGGTTGCCCGCAAAAAGACCGGATACAATACCGTTCACCGTGCTGACTGACGCAAGGAGAATCTGAACAGGCAGGAGACGAAGCAGCAGCGCTGTAACCATTCGGGAATCAGATGTGTAAGCCGTCGCTTTTTGTGTATGTCCGTGATTTGTTTTCATTTTACAGTCGAATATTCCTGCATACTTCCGTTATCTGTCATCTCCGGGGCAGCCCTGCCCCGGTTTCAGGCTTTTGAACCTTACATGATACGGTCGCCAAAAGTCGATTACGGATTGTTCCGCGCTTCGCGCTCCCACAATCCTGCCCTCCATTCGTGCTCCAT
>CAJOQO010000256.1 GCA_905236545.1 uncultured Lachnospiraceae bacterium | reverse complement strand
ATTTTCCGGCGCTGCTTCGCCTGTCTGACCCGTCCCGGTTTCCTGTGCTGCTGCGCCTGTCTGCGCTGTTCCGGCTGCCGGTGCTGCGCCTGTCTGACCCGTTCCGGTTCCCTGCGCTGCTTCGCCTGTCTGTGTACCTGCTCCGGTACCTGCTTCTGTACGGATGTCTACTCCGGTATCAGCTCCCGATTGTGCGCCTGCTCCGGTGCCCGATTCTTCCACCAGCCCCGGGATCGGGGATGGAACTCCGCCCCGGTGGACGATTCCGATCTCATTCAGCGGCCAGATCCTGGCAAAGATTCTGCCGACGATCTGTTCATCACTCACGCATCCCACTGCTGTATTTCTTGAGTCGATCGATACGCTTCTTTTATCTCCCATCACGAACCAGCGGTTTTCCGGAACCTGATAGGGAAGTTCGATGTTGCATTCTCCCAATGCCTTCCCGTCGATGTACGGCTCGTCGATCGGTTCCTCGTTCACGTACACCTGGCCGTCCTTGTCGATGTCTACCCATTCTCCCGGGCCTGCGATCACACGCTTCACCAGGATCTTGTTGTTGTAGTAAAATGCTACGACGTCTCCTTTGGTAAAGCTCGAGGATCTCAGTGCAAGGACGATGTTTCCGTCGTGAACCGTCGGGGTCATGGAGTGTCCGTAGATCCTCAGCACCGGCATCAGCAGATAGGAGACGATAATGGCGATCGCTGCCACTGTGATGATGGTGGTGAGCGTGCTCCTCAGCGCCCTGCGGTAGCGGATCCGGTACCTCTCATGCGTCCTCTCGCGCATGAGCTCCTCGACGCTCGGCAGCTCGGTCCACCTTCTCTTCCTGCTCATGGCTGCTTCTCCATGGCGTCAGCGAGGGCTTCTTCGGCCGGAACCTCCAGGCCGCTTTTCTCCCGGAGATTTTCCAGGTAGATCTTTGCCGCGTCCTCCGCTGCCAGAAAGACTTTCGTGATCTTCAGGGAGGCCTCCGCGATGGACCCCGCCTCTTCCAGCGATATCCTGCGGTCCTCCAGCTGCCGGCTGAGCTCTTCCTTCTCTTCCTTCAGCTTTTTGATCTCTTCCGCCTGCGCGTCCACGAGCCTGCCCTGTTCGATCAGCATATCCAGAAGCTCCACGCGCTTCAGCCGTCTTAAATCCTTTTCTTTCATTGCCTGCTGTCTCCCTGATCCGTCAGGAGGCTGACTCGCTCTGCTTCTGAAGCTCCGCGATTCTCTCCGACAGATCCGCCTTCGCCGACGAAGTCCATGTGCCGGGGACGGAATCCTTCATCACACAGCGGACCGTCACTCTCGTCGCACCGCCGATCGTACAGGTGAACAGGGTCAGATCCCAGTCGTCCGGATCCTTCATCTCCTCCACGTCCGTGGGCTGAAGGATGGTGACTTCGGAAACCTCATAGTTGAAGCGATCCCCGTATACATCCGTGAAGGAAACTCTGTCCCCTTCCTCGAGCGTCTTGATCAGTCCGAAATGCCTGTCATAGTTGTGCGCGCAGACGATCATGTCATGTGCGTACACGGTTCCGACGAACCGGCAGGGCGAGATCTTCAGATTCGGATAGCTCCAGGTATCCATCACCGGGAGGATCCTGCTGATCGCCGGAATCTCAAGAAACCCCACATACTTATGACCGTCAGCATCCACGGTCGGCATCGTCATCTCAGGATGAAGCTCATAGACCGGAGCATTCCCCCCTGCATAAGCCGGTGCATTTCCTCCCGCAGAGGCCGTTGCGTTTTCTCCCGCAGAGGCAGGAGCCTGTTCTCCCGCATAGACCGGTGCATTTTCCCCCGCAGCCTGCCCCGCGGAATCCGCGCCCATCCGGGCGGCCCGCTCCACCTCAGCGATATTGTGGGCCCTGAAGTATTCCTCCGCCGGCACATCGCCGATCAGCCCGTCTCCGTCCGCATCGATCCCGAGCATCTCCTCCATCCTGTGAAGGTCTGCCAGGGCTGACTTTCCAGCCTCGATGTCGTCCCGGTAATTCATGACTGTCAGAATGAGCGCGCCGGCTGCGGCTGCAAAACCCAGAAGAAGGAAAATGGTTCCGAACCGTCTCTTCCGGTTTCCCCGCCGGTCAAGGTCATCCTCGTCCAGCAGGGACTCATCCATGGCATAATATTCATCCATATCTTATTCCTTCAGGTCCTTCTTCCCGCTGATGCGGAGAATCAGTCCGAGGATCACAAGCACTGCAGCGATTCCTGCAAGGAGCCACACCGGCCACCAGAGCTGTCCGGTCTGCGGAAGCCTCGCGGCGGATTCCACTGCTGAGGTGTCTCCTCCTCTGCCGGTTTCCTCTTTCTCTCTGTTGCTTCCCTTGACCTTGCCATTGTCCTTGTTCTTTTTCGTCGTTGTCTTCTTTTCGCTCTCCGATTCCGGAGTCTTCTCACGGGACGCACCCAGAACACCGCCATTTGCCGGCGTGGTATTCGTGATCGTCACCACTTTCCCTGCATCGGTATTCTGCTCTTCCTGGGAGACGCTGTAGTTGTCCGGAATATCCTTCTCCATCACGAACCACTGTCCCTGGTTAAGCCCTTCCCAGGTAAATGCCCAGCCGTTGCTGCTGCTGAGGGTCTGTGTGTCAACCACGGTTCCGTTTCCATCGATCAGCTGCACCGTGACCGAAGCCGGTCTGTCTTTGCTCGCTGCGGCATCGTCGTCTCCCGACCAGACCTTTTTCACCGAGACGCTGACTGTCGCCGGTAAGCTGTCCGGCGATGTCTCCGGCGTATCGCCGGACGGTGTCTCCGGTGTTTCCGGCGTATCCTTCGGCGTCACCGCCAGCTTCGCATCCGCCGTGACCTGGTACTTCCATTCGGAAGAATCCTTCATCCACTGCGGAAGCGTCAGGAACGCAGGCGTCACCTCGACGTTGCTGTAGGCGGTTCCCTCGTAGGAGCCTGTCATCAGGTACAGTCCCTGCTCCAGCTGGGAGAATGAGGCGTTTCCGTCTTCTCCGGTCGTCGCAGAAGAGGTCAGGAAGGACTTCCCTTCCCTGGCGTCGGCCAGAACATAAGGCAGGAGCGTTGCGGCTCCGGCGGCCCAGCCGCTCGAATCCGACTCGCTCAGGTACAGGTTCACCTCGATCTTTCCGTCGTCTTCATAGGACTGGAACGCGTCCGTCAGGCTGAAGCCAATCGTTCCATTCTCATCGACCGTCATGTCCGCCGCCTTGTACAGCGTCAGCTTCAGGCCGCTGATCGGAGCTCCGTCCTCCTTGCTGACGGCGTTCACTGTCAGCGTGACCGGGCTTTCCTTCTCAATCGCCGGAAATGCATGGCTTATCCCCCCGCACATCAGCACGAGCATCAGCCCCAGCACCGCCGCCGTCAAATATCTGTTTCTGTTCCGGATCCTATTATTCTTCATGGCAGTTTCCTTTTTGCTCAGAATTGCTCCCTTTTATACAGGATACCTTCTTCCGAATCTCCTGTCCTGTCGATTTTTGCTGTATAATGTGCAATTCTTGCCAGATCAGTCTGTGTTGTCTGTCATCTCCTGTTTAAACCAGGCAAAAATGTGCTGTTCATACATATTTTTGTGCTATTTTTCACCGAGTCCTTATGCTTTTCCGCCGTTCTTCCTTTTGCTCCGGGCGGATCTCTTTCCGGAGGCAGTCTGCGCTTTCGATGAATCCTCTTTCGGCCTTCTGTCCGGGTGCCTGGTATAGTAGTACTCCATGTCGAAGGCCTTTTCCTTCTCATGGCGCTCCAGCGTCAGTCTGCGGTAGGCCCTGATGTTTCCTCTCCTGTGATGGGAGGAGATCAGCATCGAGATCATCAGCAGCACCGCGATCACCGCAACCACAGCCGGAAGCACATGAAGCGGCTCGATCTGCGTCGCGTCGGATGTCACACGAACCTCGTGCGCGTCCGGATTCTCGATCCGGTGTGCCCTCACCAGCATGCGGTGGGAGTTGATCCCGTACGGCGTGCAGGTGACCATCGTCAGGTAATCCTTCTTCGGATCGATCGCCAGCTCCTCAAGCTCATTTGGCAGAACGATCCGGATCTGGTCGATCTCGTAGGTCAGGGTTTCGTCCAGAACCGTGATCTGCACGATGTCGCCTTCCTGGAGCTGATCCAGGTCGGTGAAAAGCTTCGCGCTCGGAAGGCCTCTGTGGCCGGAGATCACACAGTGGGTTCCCTCGCCTCCGACGGGGAGCGAGCTTCCCTCGATGTGGCCGACCGCGATCTGGAGGATCGTCTCATCCGTTCCGTGGTAGATCGGGAGGGATACGTTGATCTTCGGGATCTCGACATAGCCCATGATGCCGGTGCCGGTTACGTCAAGGAGGGAGTCGTAAACCTTCCTCTCCTCGTCTGTCATGTTGAATCTGCCGTCGCCCTTCTTCAGCAGTTCCCTGTTGTAGGCGTGGGCGTCCTTGAGCATCTTCTCGTAT
>CAJOQO010000255.1 GCA_905236545.1 uncultured Lachnospiraceae bacterium | reverse complement strand
TGGCTGTCAAGGGCATACTTCGAAAGGTCCGCTTCAGAACCATTAAGCTTCAGATCCGTTATAATCACATACTGGTTGGCAGCAGACGGATCCATCGGCTCCTGAAGGCGGCCCTGTGCAGTCACGGACAGACTGTTCTGTTTCTGATCCGCTTCCAGAAGTCCGTCAAGAACCGCTTTGCTGCAATCCAGTTCTACGTCGCCGGATCCGTCATATTCCTTTGGAACCGCTGTGATACCGGACACCCTGACCGGCCGTTTGGCGATTGTATATTTGACACAGGCTGCACCATCATGGATAACGCCGTCTTTAACATCTTCGATCTGCAGGGTTGCCTCATAGTTTCCCGGATCGACACGCCAAGCCTCAGACGGTTGATTCGGTTGCTGATAGCTTCCACCGTTCATTTTGTAGTACGTGATCCTGCATAACTTACCGTCATCCAGTCCGTCGATCCATCCGTCGATTCCCACATCCGAATCCAGACCGTCGCCATACATTTTGTGAAGGGGCGGTTTAATGGTTATCGTGAACTTATTGTCCTTGAGAGTACAGTTTTCCCCAGTACACTGAACCACAATCGTATCAGGATGGCTTTGATCGACAGAATACGTAAAGTTATGCGTATGCTTACTGATGATTCCTTCCGTCTTTCCGTTTACCACAGTCGCTTTTACGATGTTGGTTCCATCCTCTCCGAATGCCCTGGTGGTAAAGAATACGGACGGAAGCTCAGCGCTGTGATAGTCACCGTACCCCTGCGTAAAGACGCCCGGCTCCTCCATCGCGACATGTATCCTCTCAAAGGAAAAGGGATGCAGCGGACCGGAAACCGTGATCTTCGCGCCTTTTTCCAGATATACGGATCCGGAAGAGGGCTTTCCTTTCCCGTAGAACCAATTGCAATCGATTTCTGTTTTTCCCTCGATTGCAAGAGTACCGGCCGGATGTACCGATATCGCCGAATTGGCCTCACTTGCAGTATTGTGTTCGATCTTTGCATCTTTCAAGTATAGTGACGCGCCTTTCCCGACGCGGATCGCACCCGGTCCCTTTTCGCTGCTATTATCGACAACCCACAGATTATTCAGGATCACTGTGGTTCCCGGGACAGCAAGATCGATTGCGCCTGGATCCGAATTTCCAGTCGTTCTGCCGCCTTTGATATTGCCGGAGCCTGTAATCTCCAGCGTCGCTCCGGCATTGACCAGCCGGAACAGATTCCTGCTGGTTGTCGTCGGATACGCGGCATTGATACTGCGACCGTTCAGATTGATATGGATCGTGGTATCTGCCGGAATCTCTATTGCCTGATCATCCGGGCCTGCGACAATGTCATTCTCCAGAGTGAATTCTGCTTCCGTTCCTTTCTGCTTCTGGATCCATTGATTGAATTCGCTCCAGGTGATCCCGGACTCTCCCTTCGCGACAAGCGTTATATCCCCCTTTACCAGCATAGAACCCTGGTAGATGTAGTGACTTGTAGACGCCTCCCAATACCTGCACCTGCTTTTTCCGTCCTTGCTTACAGCCTGGGGAAGGCTGATGGTGCTTCCCTTCAGAACCTTGTGGCTTCCAAGCACCTGGTTCCCATACTGATAAGTGACGGTTGCGTAATAATCATTCGGCGATGGAAGATTCGACCTCCAGATAAGATCCGACCAGGCTGAAATTGCATAATCTTCATCCACTTTCGTATAGGAGCCATCGATACAAAAATCTGAGTAGACCCATCCGTAGAAGTGTCCATTTGGCCAGAATAAAGGATCACGCTGATACATAGCCGTATTGACTTTCGCCGCAGTCTGCCTCGGGTCAAAACCTCCGAAAGGAGGATCAACAATGTTCGAACTTGTAAATACATAGAAGCCCTTATCCAGGTGCCCCCCATCCTTAGGAAGCATTACCTCATTCTTATTATAGACATCCCGTAAACATTGTATCTTTGTATCAGGGTTCACCTCGTGGTGGTTTTCATAAACAAAAGGAATTCCCGCTACCGATATTTGGTTGGTGCCGTTGTAATATGGAAAATGGAGGCCGGCCTTTAATCCGTCCGGCGCATGTGAGGACAGCAGTACTGCCTTGCCGCGCACTTCGCCCAGAGTCGGGATCCGGTCAGACCGCATATAGATCCAGGAGCTTTCCTTTGCAAGCTTCTTTCTCAGGGTGCTGTACACGTCCGGCAGCTTCGGATACTCCACGCTGTCGTCATATTCGGAGCTTATGTCAAGCAGTATTGTCTCCGTCGGATGGTCATGAAGGAATGCCTTCACACAATTCATCACCGACTCAAAGGTCCAGTAGTTTCCACTGGAATCTTTTCCGTAATAAAGAAGGTTTTCAATCGCTGTAGTTTTATCGTATTTCCCATGACAAAGAAACAGGTCATCATTCTTCGCTCCTTTAATGTTTCTCTGACAATTCGTAAAGCGAAGATCCAGTATCCGGATGCCGACATTCAGCAGTTCCGGAATATACAGCTTCTGGGTAACGGCATAGTGTTTGCCGAAGAGTTCGACTGCCGTGCTTGAATGCCAGACACTTGCCGTTCCGCAGTCGTGCGCTCCGGGAATACTGATTTCATACAGATACCGGTCATCCTGAATATAAGACATCCAGGATGCTCCGGTTTCTTTTTTGCCAAAGCCCTGACGGGTATCCTTCGGCTCAGGAACCAGCTTATAGCTTTCCTCCGCATTCACGCGCATACAATACAGGGGAAATGCCACTCCAAAGACTAACACGAATAATAGCAAAAACCTGATACTACGTCTGCTCCTGCTCTGCTGTATGTCCATTTTCTGCTCCTTCTATATTTATCAGTGCTGTTATTAGTGCTGTGTTCATTCGCCGGATTGATTCCCATCCGGTCACCCTTTCTATGGTTCAGACGATCCTGTGGAACTTCTTTTCTATCTCCGCTTTGGTCATGGACAGGATCGTCGGCCGTCCATGCGGGCAGTTATAGGGATTGTCAAGGGTAAGCAGTTCGCTGATCAGCTCATCGGCTTCCTCGAAGCTGAGCCGGGTATTGCCTTTGACGGCAGCCTTGCAGGCCATCGCGGCGACGCGCATCGTGATCAGTTCGACCGATCCTCTCCCGGCATCCGCGCTGAGGCTGTCCAGCATCTCCAGGAAGAATTCCTTCTCCGTGAGACCGAACAGATCCTGCGGAACAGCGGAGATCATATAGTCGTGCCCGCCAAAGGGCTCGATCTCAAACCCGATCATCCGGAACGCTTCCAGATTCTGCCGGAGAAGCGATTCCTCGGACAAAGACAGAGGAACCACCATGGCCGGACTGAGCATCTGACTTGCGGCAGACTTGGTGCGGTACTGTTCCATCAGACGCTCGAACAGTACTTTTTCATGGGCGGCATGCTGGTCAATAATATACATGCTGCTGCGGAATTCGATGATCCAGTAGGTCTCAAAGAGCTGGCCGATCAGCCGGTGCTCGCTGCGGGTTTCCCGACGCAGGAAGAACCGGTTGTCCGCGTCCCCTGGTGGACTGTCTTTCCGGTTGAAAGCGCTGTCTGTATTCACTGACCTGTCTGTATCCGCGGATCTGTCTGTATCCGCTGACCTGCCGCCGGCCTGCTCCGGAATCCTGCCGCTTTCTCCGGAAGCTGTGCCGGACGAATCAAAAAAGGACATCTGAGCGTACCAGGATCCGGCGGATGAGGAATCCCGGACGGAATCCGGATACCTCTTCTGATAGGGCGACGCCCCCTGCCCGGTTCCTTCCAGGTACCCGCCCGGCGCATTGTGCTCCCTTCGAAGCTCCTCAAAAGGCTCCGGGACATCTTCCTGTTTTTTTTGCAGCTCCTCAAAAGGCACCGGAGCAGCTTCCTGTTTTCTTCGCAGCTCCTCAGAAGGTTCCGGTACCGCTTCCTGTTTTCTTCGCAGCTCCTCAAAAGGCTCCGGGACATCCTTCTCTTTCCCGGCCTCACGCGCTCTCTTCTGTGCCTCCCGAACCTGCCTGGCTTCCTCCGCCACACTCCCGAAACCGGTAGAGACGATCATCTCCCGGTGGTTCAGAAGCTCCTTCACCGTGCTCTTTACAAACTGAAAGACAGCCGGCCCGTCAGAGAAGCGCACCTGTGCCTTGGCCGGGTGCACATTGACATCCACCATGTTCCCGGGAAGGGTGAGAGCAAGAATCACGAACGGAAAACGGTGCTGCATCAGGAAGGTTTCGTAACCTTCCTCGATCGCCTTTGAAAAAATATTGTTGTAAACCAGGCGGCCGTTCACATACAGGATCTCGCAGTTCCGGTTGCCGCGGCTGATCCGGGGCTCTCCGATCCATCCCTTCAGCCGCATTCCCTGCGCTTCTTCCATGCGGTCGGTCCGGATCAGGCCTTCCCTGACCTGACTGCCGAAGATGGCGTTGATCACATCCGCCTGGCTTCCGTACCCGGAGGTACTCAGTCTGGTGGAGGAATTCACCATGAACTTCACCGCAATATGCGGATTCGACAGCGCGAGGCGGTTTACGAAATCACTGATATAACCGGCCTCCGTCTGGGAGCTTTTCAGAAACTTTTTCCTCGCCGGTGTGTTATAGAACAGATCCCGCACGATAAAGGTGCTTCCCTCCGGTGCGCCCACCTCTTCGAAAAGCTTTTCGCTTCCTCCTTCGATCTTGTAGCGGATGCCGGTCAGATTCTCACGGACTTTCGTGATCAGTTCCATCCGGCTGACAGCACTGATGCTTGAAAGAGCCTCTCCGCGGAATCCAAAGGAACGAATCCGCACAAGATCATCCACCTGCGTGATCTTGGATGTCGCGTGGCGGAGGAATGCATTCCTGACCTGGGAAGGATCGATTCCCTCTCCGTTGTCCGTCACACGGATCATGGAGATCCCGCCATCCCGTATCTCAACCGTGATCGCTGACGCACCGGCGTCAAGCGCATTTTCACACAGCTCCTTGACGATCGAGCCGGGACGCTCTACAACCTCTCCTGCCGCGATCTTATCGATGGTTTCCTGTTCCAGTATATGAATCTCTTTCATTGCGTATTTCCCGTATCCTGTGCGTGAATGCAGTCCTGATGCGGGACCATCCTCCGGTCAGGACTGTGGCTGCCAGCGGTTTTTCAGCCTGTTCTGCAGCGCGTAAAGGGTATTCATCGCCTCGATCGGCGTCAGCGCCGTGACATCGATCTCCTTCAGCTCCCGCAG
>CAJOQO010000254.1 GCA_905236545.1 uncultured Lachnospiraceae bacterium | reverse complement strand
CGGGGATAAATCCAAGCTGCGGGTCAAGTCCCACACAGATTGGCGCCTTCGTCCTGCGAATCGATTCCACCAGCTTGTCAATCATTCTGATCTCCTCCTGTCAGTTCCCCGGCTCATCATGGTACACAATCTCTCCCTCGCAGATCGTCCACTTAACACGGCCTCTCACTTTCCAGCCGTCAAACGGTGTGTTAGATCCTTTGGATGCGAACTTCCTCTTATCGATCACCCACTCCTGGCCGGGATCGATAACCACGATATCCGCCGGATTGCCCTCAGCTATCTTTCCGTCTCCATACTGGTCCATAAGGTCAAATGCCCTTGCGGGGCCGGTGCTCATGACCTGCGCCATCTGAAGAGGCGTCAGTATCCCCGGCTCCACCAGCTTCGTCACCGTAAGCGCGACCGCCGTCTCAAGCCCGACTATCCCGAACGCGCAGGTCTTCATGGACCCGAACTTCTCATTAGCCGCGTGCGGAGCATGGTCCGTAGCGATACAGTCAATGGTTCCGTCCCGAAGTCCCTCTATCAGCGCGTCCCTGTCCTGCGGAGTGCGCAGAGGCGGGTTCATCTTGTATTGGGGATTGTCTCTTGGAATATCGTCGCTGGTCATGGAAAAATGATGCGGACAGACCTCCGCCGTCACATGTACGCCATGTGCCTTCGCGACACGGATCATCTCCACCGCGCCCCGGGTCGACACATGACACAGATGCAGGTGGGCGCCGGTCTCCGCCGCCAGCACCAGATCCCGCGCGGTTATCACGTCCTCCGTTGAATTCGTGATCCCGGGCAGATTCAGCCGCTTCGCGTTAGGATCGTCATTGACCACGCCGCCATTCACAAGGTTTTTATCCTCACAGTGCGCGCAGACCGGAATCTTCAGGCTGGCTGCCTCGCGAAATGCCTCCAGCGCAATTTTCGCGTTCATGACGCTCTTTCCATCCTCGGAAATCGCAGGAGATCCCGCGTCGACCATCCCACGGATATCCGCCAGCTGTTCTCCCTTCTGTCCTTTCGTGATCGCGCCGATCTGCATCACGTGAATCGGAGAAAGGGCCGCTGCCTTAAACCGGACATAATTTACCTTGTCCGGCATGTCGATCACGGGTCTTGTGTTCGGCATGGCGCAGATCGTAGTATACCCGCCGCGGGCCGCCGCTTCCGATCCTGTACCGATGTCTTCCTTGTAGGTCAGGCCCGGATCCCGCAGATGGACGTGAAGATCGACCAGCCCCGGCATGACCCAGCATCCGGACGCATCGATCTCCATCGAGTCATCAGAGGAAACGTCCCCTCCGCCGCCGACAGCCATCACCACCTCCCGCCTGTAAGGAGCGGGAAACGTCAGGTCATCTCCGATCCTCGTGACCTTTCCGTCCTCGATCAGAATATCCGTTACCCTGTCTGTATCCGATTCCGGATCCAGTAAACGACCGTGCCTGATAAGGATCTGCATAGATACCTCCTGCGTATACTTCCGGCCGCGCTCAGCGCGGCATCCGTGACAGTTCCCAAGGGTTTTACATCTCCGGAACCGGCGTTGGCCTGCTGTCATCCCACGCCAGACTGACATCGTACAGGTCAGAGATCAGATCCGGCGTGTAATACATCCGGTATCCATCCAGATTTCTCCTTGCCTGCCTGAGATAATCCGCCCCGATCTGCACCCAGCATTTCTGACTTGCGTCAACGTTGCAGAATATATTGAATCCCATCGATTTATAATGGGCAAAATATGGATTGTCCATGGTATAGGGATGCCAGTCACTGATGTCCGCGCCAAATGCGAAGATCAGTACATCCGTTTCTCCAACGACCGGAGCAACCCAGTTCTCCCAGCGGTCCGAATCCCTCTGAAGGCTTTCCATCGAACAGGTTCCCGGATTGATATGGCCCCAGGTATGAGAAGCGAATTCCCATCCCTCCGCCTTCATCGCATCCGCTACTTTCGTCGCTTCCATAACCTCACGGTCAAAGTCAAAGTCCGGATTCTCCTCGAAGAATTTCTGCTGGAATTCTGTGATACGGTCTGCCTGCCGGGTTTTATAAACCTCATCCGTGCGGTAACCCAGGACGCCTTCATATCCCGTCAGGGCTATGATCCCTTTATGTCCATGGTAGGAAAAGTCCGGATGCTGCTCCACGAATGTGTCAACGATCGGGACAACGTCATAGTCTCCGATCGAAATGGATCCGTCCTCTTCCCGGTAAGAATTCTTCACCTTCCCGTCTTCTGTAACGACCAGCTTCTGCGGGAAGCCGTCTCCGTCCATGTAATGGTAATAGCTGCAGTCATCCTGGCTCAGCACAAAAGGCGTTTTGCCGGGCGGAAGCAGAATCTCCTTCTGATGCAGCTGTCCCGACTCGTCAAACTCAACCATGTCATGCAGGCTGATCATAACGAATCCCCGGTTGTACATCTGCTGCAGGATCGAATCCATCTCCCTGACGGTCGTCATGACCTGATTGTAACCCGCTTCAGATGCGTCACCGTCAAATGCCCTGGCGGTATCATAAACCAGCGAGTGGAAAAATACGTGCGTGATCTGCTCAAGGGGATACGGCGTGCAGGTTTCCTTCGTCGACTCATAAGTGGCAGCGAGACTCTTGAGACGTTCATCCCTGTCAAATCCGGGCTGTCCTTTCAAAAGCGCAATCGCACCGTCATAGTCATACTGTGAGGCCATTCGATTGGCCTTCGCCTCTATCGGCTCTTCTCCCTCTTCCTCTGCGGATGCAGCGGGCGCCGCATCACTGCCTTCCCCGCCGGAGGAACTCTCTCCGCCCGCCGCGGCTGCCGCGTCAGGCTCCGCGGGGTTCCCGCTGCCGGAAGGCTCCTGATTCCCGTCAGAAGACCCCTGGCTCGCAGAAAGATTTCCGCCCGCTTCAACGGCAGGCAGCTCTTTTCCCGCTTTTGTCCAGGGATTCCCATGCTCCTTAAACTGCGTATCATAGATCAGCCAGATCAGCATACCGACAGAAACGAAGATCAGTACGGCGATCAGGCACTTCAGAAGAAGCATGGATCTTCTGCGGCTGATCTCCCGCTCTGTAACCGTACGCTGTCTTTTTTCCATGTCATCAAACCTCTATGCGAAAGCCCGCTGCGGAGCATTCCCGCAAAACACCTGTACCGGGCGTCTGCGCCGGACAGTTCTGCCGGACAGCCCCATCAAACGTCTGCGCCGGGCCGTTCTGACGGGAGCCCATTCATGCCGGGAGCCGCCAGCCCCGGCAGCCTTCAGATCCGCAGCCTTCAGATCCGCAGCCTTCAGATCCGGCACAACCAGAACCCCATTTGTTTGAATTAGACATTAGTTTATCATACTTTATTCCGGCTGTCATGGTCTGTGACTGTGTTTACCATTCATTCACAGGACGGTTTGTTCCGATTCACGTCCCCTTCCCCACAGGCCGTGAACCGTCTGCGCTGACACGCATCCGCATCATGTTTGCCGATTGTGTTTGCGTACAACGGATGGTATCATGAGAGAGTCGCATCATAAGTGCACATTCCTGCCTGTATCCGTGGCAGATCCGCGACAGATCCATGACAGATCCGTGACAGATCCGTGGCAGCCACAGGATCAGGCCCATTATCTTCAGATTAAGAGGAACCGCAATGACGCAGCAGCTGAATACCCTTTACAAACTGATGGCGATGTACACTCTGAGCAGAGTGGATTTCGCCCTGACAAACAGTCAGATTTCGAATGTATTTCTTGATCTGGGTTACACGAACTATTTTAATGTCCAATACGCTCTGGGAGAGCTGATCGACGCCGGTCTTGTTCATGAGGATGCTTATCCGGATTACCGCTATTACGCTCTGACCGACGCCGGGCAGGAAAGCATAGAAGCGCTGCGCAGTACGCTTTCCGCCTCGATCCGGTCTGAGATCGATGCCTATCTTTTGAAGATGCGCCTTGCGTTCCGCGAAGCGCTTTCCAGCCGGGCTGAATACTATCGCACAACCGAAGGCGACTGGGCAGTGCGCTGCCGTGTCATGGAGCATTCCACCGCCCTGATCGATATGACGCTGACGGTCCCGAATGAGACACAGGCAAAGATCGTGTCGAAGGAATGGAAGAACAGTTGCCAGGAGATCTACGCCCTCGTCATTCGGCGTCTGACGCAGCCAGACCACATCGACCGGATCGTTGCGGAGACGGAGAGCCAGGAAGAGGAAAAAGAAACGGATAAGGGTCAGGCCGGATCATAACAAAGGGATCCATGTGCGCGGATCTGCATGATAACACGCAGAACAATAGCACACGTACGAAAGAAGACATCTCCTAAGGGTGGAGATGTCTTCTTTCATGGGAGCTGACAGGAAATCTATCCGGGGTCATCTTATGAGAAGTAATGAGCACCCAACTGATAGCTTCCGCTATGTGTATTGAAATACAGCGGATACCCGGGAACAGGAGCGGCGCCGCTCATTGCATCAGACGCAGCAGAGTAGCAGGTCGAGTTCACACCCGATGCAAGTGCTGACTGCAGAACTCCCGAGCTTGCAGGAGTAAACTGACCCGGCTGGTTCAGGACTTCCGAGATGGAATTCGGGAAGCTCGGGCTGGCAACACGATCCATCACAACCTGTCCAACCGCGACCATCCCATCATAGGACTGGTTTCCTGCCTCACACCAGATGATCGCCGCAAGCAGATCCAGATCGGAAACGCTTCCATAAGCGTTCTCTCCCGATGAGGACGAAGCAGATGAATCCGCCGCCTGCGATTCCGCAGAAGCCGCACTCTGCTCTGCCGAAGTGTCCGTATATTCTTCATAGGACGTACCTGCCGCCGTTGAATCATAGGACGTATCAGCCGCTGTTGTATCGTAAGATGTATCAGTCGCTGCTGTATCGTAAGATGCATCTGTTGCTGCATTCTCGTAAGATGTATCTGCTGCCGTATTCTCGCAGGATGCATCCGTCGCTGAAGAATCACCTGCTGACGAAGACACCGGAACAGCTGCTGACGTCTCTCCGCATGCCGCAACATAGGTGTTCCACGCTGCGATCGCCGCGTCCGCCCTGGCCTGCGCATCAGCCTCGGAAGTGCAGTCCATCGCCGCGTTCTGCGCTTCGATATACGCTTCGTACAATGCCTGAATCTGCGCGTCATCGCTGACAGTCTCTGCAGTCAGCATCTGTGTTCCCGAAGAACTGTCCTGCGTGGAGCTGTCCTGGCTGTAGCTGTCCTGACTGTAACTGTCCTGGCCGGTGCTTTCCTGTGCGTAGCTATCCTGACTGTAACTGTCCTGCGTATAGCTTTCCTGGCCGGTGCTGTCCTGCGTGTAGCTTTCCTGTGCGTAGCTGTCCTGACTGTAACTGTCCTGCGCATAGCTTTCCTGACCGGTGCTGTCCTGCGCATAAACAGAAGCATCTTCCGAATATGCATTCTCCTGCGTTTCGGATGCATCCGGCGCCGGATCATAAGAAACATCGGTGCCCTCTGCTGAATCCGCATTTCCTTGCGGAACTGACGCCTCCGCAGCAGTCAATGAAGGGATATCGTAAGATGTCATCGTAGCAGGCACATCTGCCACATCCTCACCGTCTGCAGGCACAGCAGTATCCACAAGCAGTACTCTCGATACGTCATCCTCCGACACAAATCCGGCAGAATCCGCCCCGTGCTGGACCGTGATCCAGTGGCCATTGTCCTCCAGCATGCTCATGGGAGTTCCGTCACTCAGCTGTGTCGTAATATCAGAATCCGCATCATCGTCTGCAAATACATTTACATCATCCCAGTTTGCTATGATCCCCTGCCTGCCATAATGCGATGCCAGACCGCGCGCCTGATCGCCAAAGGCCAGGAATTCATTTTTCACAAATCCGGTTACATTGCCGGACTTCACTTCCGTCCACTCCTCGCCTTTGTTTACCACCTGAACAGCGGCTCCGCGATAGAGGTAGCCGGCGGCCTTACTGTCCACATCCGCACCTGTACGGATGACAGCCCCGGTATCAACCGTATCATCATTTGCCATCGCGATACTGTTCCAGTCCTCATCAGTCCAGTTCAACTCATCGATTCCGAATGCATTGTCCGCCGCAAAGGAAACCGGCGCGCTCATAGTGCTCACCACCATGGCGGCTGCAATTCCTGCGGCAAGTTTCTGTGCTTTCCTCATCACAATGACCTCTCTCAATCTTCTGCTCACTGTCTCCAGTATCCTCAGCCCGGCATTTCCCGGCACCATCACCTTTCACCCGGCATTCTTTCCTCTGACATCTCCAGGGGCAATCCTCCCTGCTCCGGCATTCCCACGGGAGAGAGCCTCCTGAAACAAAATCCCTCTCAAGACCTCCCACAATGCGGATCAGAAAACCCAATTCTCCGGAATGCGTTTGGAATTATGAATTATATTATTAAAATTATTACGAATTTGTTACGTTTTAATGGCATATTACTCCCACTTTCTCCCTTTGTCAAGAAACAATTATGTAACAACATCTGTGGATCCAGCCGGAGAAAGAAAAAGCGCAGGCATATGCTTTCACACATACGCCTGCGCCATTCTCTGCCGCCTGGCTTCAAACATCAGAATGGAGGCGGCCACCGCAGCGTTCAAGGATTCGACGCTGCCGCTCATCGGGATCCGGACAGCACAGTCTGATAGAGCAGCAATTTCCTCTGTCAGGCCGCGGCTTTCATTTCCGATCATCAGGGCAGCTGCTCCCGTTAATGACGCTTCATAGAGGCTGACACTCCCTTTCAGATGCGCGGCCAGGATGCGGACCCCCTGCCTTTTCAGAGAAAGGATCGTTTCCTTCAGAGAATCTGTATAGAGAAAGGGAACCCGGAAAATGCTCCCCATGGTAGATCTGGTGACCTTCGGACTATAGATGTCGGCGCAGCCGCTGCTAAGGATGATGCCGGCCGCGCCGGCCGCTTCAGCGGTTCGAAGAATGGTTCCGAGGTTTCCCGGATCCTGCAGATTCTCCAGAATCAGTATGAGCGGAGCGGTCTCTTTTTTTATAAGATCCGGGAGCTCATATTCCTGCTGCTTCACAACGGCAAGAATCCCCTGCGGTGTCTTCGTGTCAGACAGGTACTGAAAGACCGGATCCGAAACCATCTCTACAAAACCATTTTCAGAGCCCTTCTCATAATCTTTTCCGGATCCCTTCTCAGAGCCTTTCCCGGATCCTTTCTCAGAATCTTTCCCGGATCCTTTCTCAGGGCCTTTTCCGGATCCTTTCCAAAGCCCTTTTCCCCGCAATAAAGCGGAGCCTTCCTCCGTATGAAGGAATGACTCCGATCCATATACTTCTCTGCACAGGTTCTGCGGAATCTCGCGAAACATTTTCGGCCCTTCCACCAGGAATACGCCTTCTTTCATCCGTTCCCGCGCGCTCTTCTTCAGCTTGACAAGTTCTCTGATCCTCGGATTCGCCGTACTTGTGATCATGTTTTCGCTGCACCTCTCAAATGGACAGTGCCTTCGCTACGCGAATCATATACTCAGGAAGCGTCTTCTGCATCGCAAGCGCATTGGCCATATCAAAATCCACCCAGTCGCCATCGCGGTACCCGACAACACGGTTGGTCTTTCCATCCGCAAGAAGGTCGACCGCATAAGCACCCATCATGGAAGCATAGACTCTGTCCTTACAGGTCGGGGAGCCGCCGCGCTGCATATGGCCGAGAATCGTCGCACGGGTCTCCACGCCTGTCGCCGCCTCGATCCGGCGCGCCATCGACGCAGAATGCCCGTTTCCCTCCGCATTCACAATAATATGATGCTTCTTTCCGCGCCGCCTGCATTCAATAATATTATTGATCAGCTTCTGCTCATCATAATCATACGTCTCCGGGAGCAATATATCCTCGGCGCCGTTCGCGATACCGCACCACAGCGCGATATAGCCGGCACGCCTGCCCATCACCTCGATGATCGAGCAGCGCTCATGAGAAGTCGAAGTATCCCGGACCTTATCGATGGCGTCCATTGCGGTATTCACCGCAGTATCGAACCCGATCGTATATTCCGTGCACGCGATGTCCAGATCGATCGTACCCGGGATGCCAATCGTATTGATCCCAAGCTCGGCAAGCTTTCCTGCTCCTGCAAATGACCCGTCGCCGCCGATCACGACCAGGCCTTCGATTCCATTCTTCCGGCAGTTCTCGGCTGCCCGCTTCTGTCCTTCCGGCGTACGGAATTCGGAGCTCCTTGCCGTATATAAAAATGTGCCGCCTTTCGAGATGGTATCGGATACGTCCCTCACGCCCAGCTCCTGAATCTCCTCATTGAGCAGGCCCTTATATCCCTGGTAGATCCCCTTGACCTTCAATCCCTTACCGATTGCGATCCGGACAACCGCGCGGATCGCGGCATTCATGCCCGGTGCATCTCCGCCGCTCGTCAGAACACCAATCGTATTAATCTTCGAAGCCATCATCTGTCCTCCAGTTTACGATAGGCACGGTGATGTCCCACATATTTGTAAGCGGGACGGACCAGCTTGCCCTCATTGATGAGTTCCTCCATGCGATGTGCCGCCCACCCTGATATCCTGGCGATCGCAAAGATCGGGGTATACAGCTGTCTCGGAATCCCAAGCATGGAATAAACGAATCCCGAGTAGAAGTCAACATTGCAGCAGATCGGTTTCGACAGTTTTTTGCGTTCCGTGAGCAGCTTCGATGAGATGCGCTCTACGGACTCATACAATGAGAATTCCTCTTCCAGTCCCTTCGCCTCAGAGAGCTTTCTGGCTGCCTCTTTCAGAATCACGGCACGCGGATCACTCAGCGTATAGATCGCATGCCCCATTCCATAGACCAGTCCGGAGCAGTCAAATGCCTCTTTTTTCATGATTTTCTCAAGGTACGCCTGGATCTGCTCCTCATCCTCCCAGTTGGACAGATGATTCTTGATGTCGGCAAACATCTTCTCAACCTTCAGATTCGCCCCGCCATGACGGGGTCCCTTCAGGGAAGCCAGCGAAGCCGCTACGGCAGAATACGTATCGGTACCGGTCGATGAAACAACATGTGTCGTGAAGGTGGAATTGTTGCCGCCGCCATGCTCTGCGTGGATCACCAGGCACTGATCCAGAACCTTCGCCTCCAGATCCGTATAGGCGCCATCATCTCTGAGCATGCGCAGAATATTTTCCGATGTGGAGAGTTCCTCGCTGGGATAGCGGATAATCAGGGAACGGTCATTGTTATAATGCTGATACGCATGATAATTGTACACGGCAATCATCGGCATCACGCCGATCAGCTGCAGCGCCTGGCGAAACACATTCTGGATCGAAGTGTCGTCCGGATCCTGATCATAGGAATACAGGGTAAGAACCGAACGCTGCATTCCATTCATGATATTCTTGCTCGGTGCCTTCAAGATGACATCCCTGACAAACTTTGACGGCAGTTCCCTGTACTGAGACAGCAAATGAATAAACTCCCTGAGTTCCGCCTTGGTCGGAAGATCTCCGAACAGCAGCAGATAGGTTGCCTCCTCAAAGTTAAACTTCTTATTCCTGTTGCCGGCAACCAGATCGCTGACCCTGTATCCCTGATAATAGAGTTCTCCTTCGATCGGAACAAACTCTCCGTTCACTTCCTTATGCCCGTTTACATCCGAGATCTCTGTCAGTCCGGTCAGAACGCCGCGTCCGTTCGATTCGCGAAGCCCCCTCTTGACATCAAACTTCTGATAAAGTCCAATGTCCATCTTATTCGCATTCAAAGCAACATCTGTCAACTCCTGAAGCCGCTCATCTCTGGCTCTCTTTTCCTCTGCAGTCAGCATGCAACACCTCCGGATTCTCTCTCCTTTTTCGTTCTATCATACGGGGATAGAATATAACAACGTGGCTGCTCCTGTCAATTGAGTCACACCCTGGCGACCGTTGCAGGCCGCACCCCGACCACCCTGCGACAGACACGGGGTTCCCTGCACGGCAGACTTTCCGAACATTACAAAGGAGGAGCCGGCGATACGCCCTGGCTCCCCCTGTGCAACAAGAAAACAATCTTCCCTGTTTTAGAAACTGTCCCGCTGGAATCGGCTCCTGCTGCATAATGGATTCCGCGGCAGTTCCTTCCTCAGTCTGCTCTGTATGTCTGCCGTCGTTCCAAAAGACTGTCGCAGCACAAACAGCAGACTGTTCCTTCTCAGCTTTTCTTATTCTTTTTTCCCTTCTTTGCCTTCTTCTCTTTTTCCTTCTTTTTCCCGCTCTTTTCAGAAAGCGCCTTCATGCCATTCTTTTCAGAAGAGGTCTTCATACCGCTCTTTTCTGATTTGACGCGGGAAGATACCGGAGCAGCATCTTCTGTTGATAGTTTCAGGGGCTGATCCGTTCCCTTCTCTGTATCATTTTCCGGATGCCCTGCAGCCGGGGCGGCGCTGCCGGCGGACGCCAAAGGACGGTTTTCAGAAGCCTTTTTCCGTCCATCGTGCCCTTCTGAGTCCGGCAGCTCCTTTCTGACCATAGTCCCCTTTGCGCATTCCGCAAGATAAGAGGAGGCTGCCGCAAGGTGATCTTCATTCAATGAATAATAAGTCCACTTTCCATGGCGCACAGCATTTACCGCACCTGAATCGGACAATGTCTTCATATGATGCGACAGGGTTGACTGTACGACATCAATTGCTTCGAGAATCTCTCCGGCACTGCGTTCTCTCTCCTTCAGAAGCTCAATGATCTGCAGCCGGTGCGGATCTCCCAGCGCCCTGAAGATCCGGTCATAAGCTTCCCCCCCTGCATAAACGCTATTGTTTTTCATACCTCTCTCCCCTCCCGCGCTTTGCAAGACTGTTCTCCACTTAACAACTTATCCGGTCTTTCTCATCTGTACCGTCTGTTACGGCGGATCGTGATGACGCTCTGTCTTATGATTACAGCGTCAAAACCATCTGCGCTCACGTAACAGGGGTTCCCGAAGACGCTGCCTGGGCCTGTGCCGCGGCTGCCTGCGCCTGCGCTGCAGCTGCCCTCGTCCAGGCAACAACCGATCCGGCCCCGTCATCCTCTACCGTACCATAGAGTTCTTCTGTCTGTGCATTGATCGTCTGAACATCCGTCGGGCCTGTGACAAGAGAGAGTGCCTCCTCTGATTCATCCTTATAGACAATTACCGGCACCCCTTCCTCGATCCGGTCATAGATCAGCTTAACCGCTGCCAGCGGCGTGTTGACGCATCCGTGAGAACCGCTTCCCAGATAGACCGAACCGCCAAACCACCATCTGCTCTGCATGTCATGGATTCCGACGCCTCCGTTAAACGGCATCCAATAATCAACCGGAGAGGCATATCCCTGACCAACCAGCGTCTGGTTCCTCATCCTGCCTTTCAGAGACCATACGCCTCCGGACGGTGTCTCATGCCCGGTGTAAGGATTCCCGGTAACAACCGGTGTTTTCACGACCAGTTCCCCATCCCGGTAGAACCACATTGTCTGATTCGTCAGGCTGATCTCAACATAGGTATCTCCAATATCATTGACGCCTCTGCAGTATGCCTCCCGGGCGTATACCGGGTCGATGGTCAGTTTTTTCTGCGAATAAATCGCGTCCAGAATCTTTTCATAGGTTGCTTCCTGGTCCATCTGCCAGCCATAATCGCCGATTCCCTCTTCCAGCGTTATCTCCGTTCCGATGCTGGTAAAGAAATCCCGTCTGCACTGATAGGTATCATACTTTTTCGCAAGCCTTTCAACGTATCTGCGAATCCTGTCCTCATTCAAAGAATAAGAGGTTCCGTTTTTATCGAGGAATCTCGATATCGTTTCCGAATTAATCACTTCCGTGCGGTCGCCAAAGCGGATCAGGACCTTTGCTCCGAGAATCCGGTTCATTGCCATCGCCTGCGATACAAGGCTCAGATCGCTGCTGAAGACCTTCGGATTCACATACAGTCCCTCACCATCCAGATCGATCCGCGTCTCTCCTTCCCTGAGGGCCTTTCGGACTGCTTCCTCCGTCCGTTCCGTGTCCAATGTAGTCCCATAGATCTCCGTCTGGACATGAGCACCGTCATCTGTCAGTACAACCTTCGCGTCCTGAGGCCTGATCATGTTCTCTTTCTGCATGCACGCAAGCCGTCCCACCGCCCCGGGAACCAGGCTGTCATCATATGAGGTTTCCAGAGAAGATTCTCTCCTGTCAAAAAGCCGCGCGACCATCATAACAGGCCAGGCCCAGCTTTTCTGTTCCTTCATGACGCGATCGATCTCACCCCTGTCACGGTAGGTCATGTTGACATCCTCCGCCATGATGATATTTTCATCTGCGGAAGACACTGCCCCGTCTGCGGCGGCATCCGGCACAGATGGGTCAGCCTTCGGAACTCTTGCCACCAGCTGAAGGCGATAAGAATCCACCTTCGCCTTCACTGCTGCTTTTACGTCATATACCGATTGTTCGGCAGCCTGGATTCCAAAAAAGGCCGTCCCCGGATAAAAACGGTTTCTGTAATGCCACGCCATATATCCATACCAGACGGATACCAGTGCGATGACACAGACGATGATCAGAATCCGGATGCGCTGAAAAAAGCTCCTGACCGAGCCGCCGGACAGCCTTGCCGGCCGGGCAATGGCCATGGAACCGCCTGCCGGCAGCGCCACGTTGAGGAGCGGATTCTTCCGTGAAAGATATTCCCGTTCCGGCTTCGAATATCCGGAAGAACTGCGGGCGCTGTCTGTGCCGTTCAGTTTGCCGGATTCGGTATCCGTAAGATTGCTGTCACGATCCGAAAGCGCAGAAAGAACACCCGCGGCGATCGCCGGGCGGATGTCCTGCGCCTGAATCATCTCTTTGGTATGTTTTTCGATGGATGCGTCCGCTGAAAAAGCCGTGTTCTTTTGCGATGCGGCTCTGCGCGCAGATGTGGCTGCTGTCTTCCGTTCCTGATCCGGAACGGAACCCTTCTTTTGACGGGATCCTTTTGTCTGAATTGATTCCTTAACCTGAAACAGGCGCCCGTCGCTTCCCACCTCCAGCCTGTCCATGTGGCTGTTTACAGGATTGCGCCCGGCGCTCTTCCTTCTTCCTGAACTATGATTACCCCTGATCTCACCGTTGGATTTCCCTGCCTTGCGCCCGGAAGCTCTTCTCTCCTTCCGAACCTGGCTGCTGTCAACATAGAGAAGAGAATTCTTCTCTCCTCCATCACGGGAATAACGGCTCGAAGACGACAGACCCGTCTTTGGATCTTCCGCCAGATTTCCCCTATTCATCTGGTGCCCCTTACTAACGCTTCACTCTTCTCTGACCGCCCTTACAGTCAGATCAGCTCCCCCTTGAATGTGATACGGTTTTATTATATCGAATCATCCCGTAAATTCAAACAAAAAACACCCCGCATTCCGAAAAAGTTTTGCACCTGTTTTACACATGATTGCCCACCGGCTATCCACAGGTTATCCACGACTCTGTACACATCGCCGCGGTTCCATATTCCCCATCCTGTTTCCGCGCCCGCCGTACGATCCTGGATCCCCTTTGTCCTCCGTGCTGCAGCACGATCCTGGGTCCCCTTTTGCTCTCAGTACAGAATCACCGGCGTGCCCGTATCGGCATTATTGAATATGAACTCTGCCGCATAATAAGGCATATTCACACAGCCATGGGATCCGCTTGTCTGGTAGATCTGTCCGCCAAAGGCATGCCGCCACGGCGCGTCGTGCAGTCCCTGTCCGTCGTAGAACGGCATCCAGTACTGAACCTTGGTTCCGTTTGTTTCATTGGACGGGATCAGAGTCGCAGGACTTTCTTTGTACGCAATCGGGAAGATTCCGGTCTGCGTCGGCGTATTCTTCGCAATACATCCGGTCACAACATCCGTTTCAAACACAATCTGATAGTCCTTATAGAACCACAGATGCTGCGCGCCAATCGAAACCTCGACATAAGATCCCATATCATCTCTGCCGTTTCGGCCGACTCCTTTGTAAGCATAGACCGGCTCACGTTCCGTCTGTACATTCGACTGGATATCCGAAAGCAGCTGCGCGTACTCACCCTCCTCGTCAATCAGGTACCCGTAATTATTCTCCGTTTCAGAATAGACGATCTCACTGCCTCCGGTTGTATGGAACGTCCGCGCATAGTAGATCGTGTTATACTCTTTCCCCAGATTCATCACATACTCACGGATCTTCTCCTCGCTCAGGTATCCCTGGTCTCCCTCGAACACCACCCAGTCACAGATCGTATTCCAGTCAAGAAGCACCTTCTCATCGCCAAACACATATGTGATGGATGCTTTGTCATAGGAATTAAAAGTATTCACCTTCAGGTTCATCGCGGGATCTGTCGATAAGACCGACGGAACAATATATAACGATGCGGGAATCTCAACCGAGATGTCTTCCGCAGGTCTGTTTCCCCCCAGAATCCCATCCACCGACTGCTGCACCAGCTGCTGGAGATCCTGGTCGTTCAGCTCCGTACCCTGCACTTCGGGGATGATGGAATAGTTCTTCGCCTCCTGATCATAATCGATGCGCGCGTCTACATTTTTGACACGCGCATCCGCAAGATTTGCAGTTGTCACTTTGCCTGCAAGCACCTGCGCGTCGTATCGGAATGGTACCTCGATCTCAAAGGAATTCCCGTTCATGAGAGAGTCAAGAAGAACCGCAATCGAACTTTTCTGTTTTCCCAATGCATCCTCGATGCCGGACTTCAGCGCAGCCTCATCGATCGTATAACCGACATCCGCCAATGTCCACACAGCCTCCTCACGGCCGTTTTCCATCAGATGAACCTTCGCCCGGGTAAATGCATCCGTCAGAATCGGGAGCACCTCATCCGTGCTTTTCCCGTCCACCTGAAATCCATTGATCGTCGTATGCTCAAAAAAAGTGGTGCGGTCCCATTCTCTGCGAAGAAAAACGAAGGATATAATGAGGATCGCGGCAAGCAGCGCAGCAGCAATACCGAGAATCCATTTCATGATCTTAACCAAAATATATCTCCCCTGTTACATGCTGAATGAATGATGTCAGGGAAACGCTGATAGAATCAGTGTTTCCTCAGGACCTGTCTCCCGCTGAGATGTATCATAACACCATCTTTTCACAGAGTCAGCACGGTTTTCTAAGAATAAATTCTTAATAATCTTGTAACATCCGTCCTTAAGGCGCTGTACCGGAATCACTTACGCGCAACGAAGTTTTGAACCGGGACACCAGCATAACACCAGTGTCCCGGTTCTTTGATTCGATGGAGCAGGGAATCCCGGATCCTTAATTGCGTTTCACCCTGATCTTGTAGATCAGAACCCAGAGACCCGAAACAAGGAAATACGCAGCCGCTGCTCCTCTGGCAGCGAGTCCGATGTAATCGTTCGGCGCCATGGGAATCATGAGCAGCACGCAGACCGCCGTACACATGATTGACAGGAAGACAACGAATCCGGGCATCCTTCCGGGATCCGTTCCTTTTTTCGCATTGTCCCTGACAACCTTCAGGCAGAACATCCACTGAATGTAATACATCACCACAAACACGGACAGGACGATCATTACGATCAGCAGGATCACTCCCTGGATCAGAGAGGAGTCGATCGATCCGGACTTACGCTGTGCCCCGACGACGACAAAATATACAGAGATCACAAGCCCGATCGCGAGCACGAGGCAGCCGATCAGGAACTTCAGGATCATCATGACTCTGGCCAGCGTATAACCGCCCATCGGGAACTGGCGGCGTTTCGTATCCGTACGGAAGAACATCAGCCACAGCGCCAGACAGTAGAGTACATTCGGTACCAGGAATACGATCGCGATTCCCCATTCTACCGTCTTGCCCAGCTGTGCGATGATATCCTGCACATTGACAACCATCTTCACCAGCTGGGAAGCAAGCTCCGTCAGCATCTGCGTGAAGAAATTGGTTCCGGTGCCGGAGAGAATGTTGGCAAGCATCGTCTCCGATTCTGTAATATTGCGAAGCGCATTGCCACAGAAAATATTGTATACATTCAGCCCGAGCATCGCCGTGAAGCAAAGTGCCATAAGGAAGAATGTCACGCTCTTCACTCTCTTGCGGGCGCGGACCATGAACATCTTGCTGCCGCCGGCACTCTCACGTCTGCCGTAATCCTGCCTTCCGCCCTGACCAGGCACTTCCTGTGCTCCGTTCTGGCGATATCCATATCCCGCGCTCCCGTACTGGTCACGCTGCGGGCCATACTGGCCGTTTCCGGAATACGTGCCGCCGGTAACGCCTTCCCTGGCGCCTGCCTGAGCCCGCCTCGCATCGCGCATGGCTTCGTACTGTGTCCTCGCGCCATACGTCTGTCCGCGGCCGACATCCTGTCTCCAGTCCTCTCCGTAACCCGGTGTCATGTCCGGGCCGGAGGCGAATCTCATATTGTCTGCGTACTGGCCTGTATACTGATTTGCCGGAGCACTTCCCGCGGCCTCGCCAT
>CAJOQO010000253.1 GCA_905236545.1 uncultured Lachnospiraceae bacterium | reverse complement strand
GGCAATCGGAAGGCGTCAGACGAGTACGACCTCGATCCCGTGCGCCCGGGCTTCTTCCACCGGGTCGGAAGGCGCTGCGGAATCGGTGATGATGACATCGATCTCTTCCAGCCGGATCGAACTGCACAGGGACGATACGCCCCATTTGGAATGATCGAGCAGAAGAATGCGCTTCGCCGCGATAGAGGCAAGCGCTTTTTTGGTTGCTGTCAGTGCCTGCGAATGCTCATACGCGCCGCCCGGGATCCGGAGAGAGCGGCATGACAGGAAGGCGACATCCGCGCTGAACCGTTTCATCTCCTCCGGATTTTCGATCAGGATGGAACGGTTCCGGTGATGCATCTGCCCTCCGGGGAGCATGACCTGGATATTCTTGTGCTCCGCCAGGGCGATGGCGGCTTCGAGGCTGGTAGTGATCAGTGAGAGAGAAAAGTCTTTCGGAAATGCAAGAACCAGCTGCTGCGTTGTGGTACCGGAATCCAGGCAGATCACGTCGTCTTCTTTGATATAGTTCATCGCGGCCTGCGCGATGGCTTTTTTTTCGGAGACGTGTTCGGCGGACTGCTCCAGATACTCCGTCGGCCTTGCAAGGCTCTGAAGCGTGGCAAAGCCGCGTTCCCTCTTGACAAAGTTCATCTCCTGGAGCTCATCCAGATTGCGGCGGACGGTCATCTCGGTACAGTTCAGCTGTTCGGCCAGCTCCCGGATGGACATGACGTTTTTGTTTTCCAACAGTTCGATGATCTGTGAGTGTTTTTTCTTCTTCATAATCTGATCCTGCCTGCTGCGATTCGGCATCCTTTGGGTTCAGGCATGGCAGCCCTGGCGTCATCATAGCATATTGTGCGAAGGAAGACAAATTGTAATGAAAAAAGTTCTAAAAAGAACATTTATAACTTGACAAAGAACACAATAGATGATAGTATGTGCCTAACAAAACAAAGCGGCATGCCAAACAGCACATTTTCGGAAAAACACAGCATTCAGATGTCAGAAGGAACGGAGGAGACAGAGAATGGACAAAGAGATGAAGGTTTTGAGCTATGACTACCGCATGGATACGGTCAGGATGATCATGAGCGGCGGCGGCGGACATATCGGCGGCGACATGAGTGAGATGGAGATTCTGATGCAGCTCTATCTCAGGGAGATGAACATCTCTCCGGAAAACCAGAATGATCCGAACCGTGATTATTTTATCCTGAGCAAGGGGCATGCGGTGGAAAGCTTCTATACGATTCTTGGTCATAAGGGCTTCTACGACCTGGAGGACGCGATTGCGAGATTCTCACATTTTGGGAGCGAGTTTATCGGACACCCGAACAATGTGATCCCCGGCGTGGAGATGAACTCCGGATCGCTTGGCCACGGGCTTCCGGTGGCGGTCGGCCTGGCGATTGCGGCGAAGATGGACAGGCGTCCGAGCAGAGTCTATGTCCTGATGGGAGACGGCGAGCTGGCGGAGGGAAGCGTCTGGGAAGGCGCGATGTCCGCGCACAATTACAATCTGGACAATCTCTGCGCGATCGTGGACCGCAATCATCTGCAGATCTCCGGCAACACCGAGAACGTCATGAAGCAGGATGACCAGGAGAAGAGATGGGCGGCATTCGGCTGGAATGTCATCAAGTGTGACGGAAATGACTTTGACGCCCTGGAAGATGCATTTGCGAAAGCGCGCGCTCATAAGGGCGATCCGACCGTGATCATCGCTGACACCGTCAAGGGAAAGGGATCGCCGATCATGGAAAACAAGGCGGGATGGCATCATCATCTGCCGAACGCGGAAGAGTATGAGCAGATCATGAAGGATCTGGAAGCCGGAAAGGAGGCTGCGATCAATGAATAAGATTCCGAACAGAAAGGTTATCTGTGAAGTCCTGATGGAGAAGGCAAAGGAGGACAGGGACATCGTCGTACTGTGCAGCGACTCGAGGGGAAGCGCTTCCCTGACCGATTTCTTCGAGGCTTACCCGGAGCGGTCCGTGGAGGTCGGCATCGCCGAGCAGGATCTTGTCGGCATCGCCGCAGGGCTGGCCAAGGCAGGAAAGAAGCCTTTTGCGGCTTCTCCGGCGTCCTTCCTTTCGACCAGAAGCTTTGAGCAGTGCAAGGTTGATGTCGCGTACTCGAATACGAACGTCAAGCTGATCGGCATCTCCGGCGGCATCAGCTATGGAGCGCTTGGCATGAGCCACCACTCTGCACAGGATATCGCCGGCATGGCTGCGATCCCCAACATGCGTGTTTACCTTCCGAGTGACCGGCATCAGACCAGAAAGCTGGTGGAAGCGCTTCTTCAGGATGAGAAACCGGCATACATCCGTACCGGAAGGAATCCGGTCGAGGATGTTTACACAGAGGAAGACTGCCCCTTCGAGATGGATCAGGCAACCGTTCTGAAGGAAGGGAAGGATGTCCTGATCGTGGCAACGGGCGAGATGGTCCGGCCTGCCCTGGACGCGGCAAATCTTCTGGAGAACGACGGTATCAGTTCGACAGTTCTCGATATGTACTGTGTAAAGCCGCTCGACCAGGAAGCTGTGATCCGCTATGCCCGGCAGGCGAAGGTGGTTCTTACGGTGGAAGAGCACTCCCCGTTTGGAGGCCTGGGTTCGATGGTAAGCCAGGTGGTCGGAGAAAACTGCCCGCGGAAGGTAAAGAACATCGCGCTTCCGGACAGCCATGTCATTACAGGAACGTCGAAAGAAGTATTTGACTATTATGGGATGAATGGCACAGGAATCGCAAAGACCGCAAAAGAGTTTCTTGCATAAAAGGGAACGATTCAGCACCCCCGCTTCCCCGGAACGCTTCGCGTTCTTCAAGGAATCTATGCTGTCTCCTGATCTTCTCCCAGAAGGTGCATCACCTTCTTTTCATTGTAGAATTTCATGAGGACAGCGGCTGTGAGGCACAAAACGGTGGATGAGACTGCGGCGATGCGGTATCCGGTTCCGTTTGCCCTGCCGATCGTTGCGAGGGAAGTAAACAGGATGGCGGCGAGCGACTGACCCAGCTTCATGGCGAACGTTCTCGCCGCAAAAAACATGCCGTCGTGGTTTTCCCCCGTCTGTGCCTCATCACTCCTGGCAATGTCCGCAACGACGGTCTGAGGAAGGATTCCGAGGATCGCCATCGCCGGCGCCGCGAAGACCATGACCGCGATTCCAAAGACCATGCCTTTGTTTGTGCCGGCCTGTCCCTGGGACAGGGCCGTGATCAGGTAGACAGCGGAGAACTCCACAAACGCGAAGATGATCAGATTCTTCTTGGCAAAGTGTTTCGTCAGTTTTCCCACAAAGGCATACAGACAGACCGAGAGGAGCGTCATGCCGATATACAGGACGGTGTTCATGGTTTCCGGCAGCTTCATCAGAGAGGTGATGAAAAACGTCAGCCCGGACTGGAACATGGTGATCGCAACCCAGTAACAGATATCCGAACCGACAAAGATCCGGAATTCTCTGTTCGAGAATGTTTTGGTAAGCGAGGAGAATGCGTTCCCCTCCACTGGTTTGCTCTCCACAAAATCATTTTCATGGATGGTAAATGTCGGAACCAGCAGGCAGATCAGCGCGAACACCGCCAGGATGACGAAAGTGATACGGATCGCCATGACCCTGCCGAGAGCCGGCGTTAGTGCGCCCCAGATAAAGGGACAGGCATAGCCCAGCGCCGATCCGAAGATAAAGGTAAATGAAATTGCCGTGGAGATTGCGGTGAGCTCCTCCTGCGAACCGGAAAGCTCCGCGATCAGGGCATTGTACGGGGTACAATAGACCGTCATGAAAAGGTAGAACAGGAGCATCATGACCATCACCCAGATCCCGTTGACAGGGCTTGTGCCGTTGACGGGACACCAGTAGACCAGGATCGTCGCCGCCGTCAGCGGGAGAGCCGCTCTTCTCATGAACGGAAGCCTGCGTCCTTTTGGGTTTTTACTCTTATCGGAGAGATTTGCGATCCAGGGGTCGGTAATGGCGTCAAAAAGCCTTCCCAGAGCATAGATGCCTCCCAGGATCGTCACTGCTCCCAGGATCACTCTGCCCTGCGGAAGAAATACCGTCTGCCCCGCCGCGAGCATCTCCTCGTTCGGCTCATAAAAGCTGATGACCCAGTTTGTGACGATCGCGGAAAGGGTGCTCCACCCCAGCTGGCCGATCGCGAACATCCAGATAATCCTGCGCGTCAGTTTCTTTTTCATGGCAAGTCCTCTCTTCTATGGCAAGTCTGCGGCAAGTCCTCTCTTTGGGTTACAGGTCATACCCCGACCACCTTTTCCGACAAATACAGGACTTGCAATTTACCGACAATTCTATAATATCATATATACGATACTATCATATATCTATCATAGCACACAGAATGGCCCATTCACAGTTAGCCGTCAGTGTGTTTTCTTGTTACAGGTCACACCCCGACTCCCTTTTCTGACAGACACAGGGCTCCCGGGGTTCTGAAACAAGCCGCCCCTGATCACCAGTCGGCAGCCACAGGGGTTCCTTCGCTCCGACCCCCGAAAGTCTGCCGCTCAGGAACCCCTGCGGC
>CAJOQO010000252.1 GCA_905236545.1 uncultured Lachnospiraceae bacterium | reverse complement strand
TGACATGCAACGGGCAGGCCCCCTTTGTTTCCATGACGATGTACCTGGACGAGGTGCCGGAAGGCCCCCAGAGAGATGATCTCGCAATGGTCATCGAGGAGGTGCTCAGGCAGAGGATCAAGGGGACGCAGAACGAGAAAGGCGTCTGGATCACACCTGCATTTCCAAAGCTTCTGTATGTCCTGGACGAGGACAATATATCGGAAGGGACTCCGTATTACTACCTGACCGAGCTCGCGGCGCAGTGTACCGCGAAGCGCATGGTGCCGGACTATATCTCCGCGAAGAAGATGCGGGAGCTGAAGGGAGATGTTTATCCCTGCATGGGGTGCAGAAGCTTCCTGACACCTGACCGCAGCTACGGGAAGGGGAACATCGCGAACGCGGGGAACTATCATGAGGGAGAGCACCGTTATTACGGACGGTTCAACCAGGGTGTCGTGACGATCAACCTTGTGGACGCAGCGCTGTCCTCCGGAAAGGATATGGACCGGTTCTGGGAGATCCTGGAGGAGCGGCTTGAACTGTGCCACAGGGCGCTTCGCTGCAGACATGAGCGCCTGAAGGGGACAACCTCCGACGTCGCCCCGATTCTTTGGCAGCACGGAGCGCTGGCAAGACTGAAGAAGGGCGAGAAGATCGACCGGCTTCTCTATGACGGCTATTCGACGATCTCTCTGGGATATGCCGGATTATACGAGATGTGTTACTACATGACCGGGAAGTCGCATACGGATCCGGAAGCGAAGCCTTTCGCGCTGGCCGTCATGCAGCGGCTCAATGATAAATGCGCCGAGTGGAAGAAGGCGGAGAATATTGATTATTCTGTCTATGGCACTCCGCTGGAATCCACGACCTACAAGTTCGCGAAGCACCTTCAGAGAAGGTTCGGAACGGTCGAGGGAGTGACGGATCATAACTACATTACCAACAGCTATCACGTTAATGTACGCGAGAAGATCGACGCGTTCAGGAAGCTGAAGTTTGAGGCTGAATTCCAGGCGCTGAGTCCGGGAGGAGCCATCTCCTATGTGGAGGTTCCGAACATGCAGCAGAATATTCCCGCGGTGCTGACCGTGATCCGCTATATCTATGACAATATCATGTACGCGGAGCTGAATACAAAGAGCGATTACTGCATGTGCTGCGGATATGACGGAGAGATCACGATCATCGAGGATGAGAACGGCAAGCTGCTCTGGGAATGCCCGAACTGCGGGAACCGTGATCAGACAAGGATGAGCGTCGCGAGGCGCACCTGCGGCTACATCGGAACCCAGTTCTGGAATCAGGGACGCACGCAGGAGATCCGGGACAGGGTGATGCATCTATGAACTATTCTGCGCTCAGGGAATATGACATCGCGAACGGGCCGGGCTGCAGGACGACACTTTTTGTCTCCGGCTGCAGGAATCATTGCAGGGGCTGTTTCCAGCCCGAGACCTGGGATTTTGCCTGCGGTGAGCCCTATGATCAGAAGACGCAGCAGACGATCCTGGATTCTCTCGAACCCGGTTACGTTTCGGGGCTGACCCTTCTCGGCGGGGATCCCTTCGAGGAAGAGAACCAGGGGCCGCTGGCGGATCTGCTGGAGGCGGTCAGGGAACGCTTCGGCCGCACGAAGGATCTCTGGGCGTACACCGGATATGTCTTTGAGACAGATCTCAGAGAAGGGGGGCGGAAGCATACGGAGAATACAGACCGGATGCTTCGCTGCCTGGACGTGCTTGTGGACGGGCCGTTCCTCCTGGAGCGAAAGGACATCACCCTGCAGTTCAGGGGTTCCTCAAACCAGAGGATTCTGGACGTGCCGGGGTCGCTGGCGGCCGGAGCGGGGATCTGGGCGAAGGGATATCTCACAGATTTAAGACAGATTTAAGCTTAACAGACTTAAGTGAACAGACTTAATCGATGAGATACTGCAGAAAAAGAGCCGAAACGGCTCTTTTTGTGTATAATGGGATCTGTAGTCTGCCTGCAATACGCAGTGTTACTGTTTTTCCGGAGGATTCGTTCGTGTGGAAATGGGCGAAACGGTTCGCATCGTTTGTGAATAAGGACGTTGCGGATCCGAATGAATCGAAGAAAAATGCGGTTATGACCCGCTGGATCTGTGTGGTGATGCTTGCTTATGCCACCGGACAGCTGATCTTTATGCTGGCTGAGGGATACTATCTTTATGCCGTATTTCCGGCAGGGATGATCTGTGCTTATGCCGCGGCTTTATACCTGACCTATTCCAGCCATACGATAATCGCTTACTATATGGTGATCCTGCTGATCCTTGGCTGGTGCTTTCTCAGCACGGATCTGTACGGATGGAATGTGGGCGCCCAGTATGCCTACTGTACGATTCTGGTCTATATCTTTAACGGAACCCATATGACAGTGCGCAGGAAGCTTCTTGACGCCGGGATCCTTCTGGCAGTCGGCTTTCTGACGTTTATCGTGGCGATGACCCAGAAACCGGTCTATCTGATGTCCCGTTCCCAGACGGTGATCCAGGAATTCATGAATATGGTGTCCACACTGACCAGCCTGGCCCTGATTACCGTGACCTTTTCAAAGGATACGCTGGATACCGAGAGAAAGCTGATGGATTATAACCGCGAGATGGCGCATCAGGCAGAGACGGACGCGCTGACCGGTCTGATGAACCGGAGAGCCGGCGAGAGATATTTTCAGGAGATGAAGGACCGTTCTTACAGGGAAGGTTTCTTTATCAATGTTGTCATGGGGGACATCGATTTTTTTAAGAAAGTAAATGACACCTACGGACATGATGCGGGAGATGAGGTTCTGGAGGTTCTGTCGGGGATCTTCCGGGAAACGGTCGACGGAAAGGGCGCTGCTGTCCGGTGGGGCGGAGAGGAATTTCTTTTCCTCCTGACCGGCATGAACGGAGATGAAGCTTTCATGATGATCGAGAAGCTTCGCCGCAGGATCGAAGGAACCGTGATTCCGACAGGGGAAGAGGAACTGCATGTAACGATGACCTTCGGGCTGGAGGAAGTCGGACGGGATCAGACGATGGAGGATGTGCTCGAGGCGGCGGACCGGAAGCTGTATATGGGCAAGGCAAGGGGGAGAAACCAGGTCGTTATGTAGAGAAGAAGTTCTGTGTCTGCCGGAAAAACGCGGTCGGGGTGTGACTAGTACCCCGAATATTAATTAACTGGCACATTCGCTTGTCTGATTGCTCATACACTGCGTTATCGTCGGTCGTTGATGCCCAC
>CAJOQO010000251.1 GCA_905236545.1 uncultured Lachnospiraceae bacterium | reverse complement strand
GTCGCCTCTCTACTCTTCTCCAACTGACTTGTGAAAATCGGAATCGAAATCGCTACCAGCACGCCGATGATCGCAACAACGATGAGCAGCTCGGCCAGGGTGAAGCCCTTCTTGTTTTCTTTGCTGATTTTTGTGTTCAGTAATCTTTTGATCATTTTTATCCTCCTTCTTACTCAAACCTGATTACTCAGCCTGATCTTAACTGTCTGTATACAGCGTTCACAGACTGGTAAGTCGGCTATGTTCATACAATCATTATCCTTAAACCGGACAGGATTGTCAAGAAATAAATGATGAAATTGTGTCTGACAGGCAAAATTTTTATCAGAAAGCCCTATGCCTCTCTAAGAGCCTGATCTATGACCAGACCTCAAGTCCTGACCCATTGGCCTGATCTTGTCTTATGAGCTTGTATCCGGCGTCTCGACCTTTTCTACGATCAGTCCGTCCAGGTTTGTTGCGCCATAGATGGTCTCATAGAATGTCATCGTCAGGGATACGTTTACGATACTGTTTTCCAGCGTCGGGAACGGTCTTTCCGTCTCTGTCTGGGTTTCCGTCTGGGTTTCAGACTGAGGCTGTGGTTCAGCGCCGGGCTGCGGTGCGACGATCGTACCGTCTTCCAGTGTCTCGACCGTTCCGCCTTCCGGCACAGCGCCCTCTTCTCCCTCGACGGTTCCTTCTTCGCCCTCGATGATGGCGCCTTCTTCCGGCATGGTCTCCTCCGGTGTCCCGCCTTCCATCCCTTCCGCGCCCTCAGCGAGGGGTTCGGTCATCGGCTCTGTCTCCGGCGCCTCTGTCAGGGGTTCTTCCCTGTAGACCTTCAGGACGTAGGAATCGACCGGATAGTTTGCCGCGAGGAGGGTATTCACCTGCTTTTTCAGCTGGGTCAGGGCTGCCTGATCATTCAGCGCCTCGGCAGCGAGTGCTCTCAGGTAGTCTTCGGTCATGTCTCCCGGAGAGATCGAGATGTCCTTCAGGAGTGCGCGGTATTTGCTGTTGTGCAGCTTGGCAAGAATCTCCAGGGCGGATGCGTAATCGATCGTGGTAAAGGCGGCTCTGACATTCCTGCGGACCGTGTCTCCGGTCGCGACCGGTTTCTCGAAGGAGAAGTTATACCGGATCACGGGCTCGAAAATATCATTCAGCAGATTGATCTCCGCCTTCTGGTTGTCATAGGTCGCGAGGGAGCTGGTCGAAACCTCCCCCAGGTTGTCGATCTCGTCCTGCATCTTCTGCCATTCGAGCAGCTGCAGCTGTTCTACCTGGATCTGCGCTTCAATATCCGTCGTATCATACTGATCCGCCTGATCCCTGATTCTGATATAGACAAAACGGTAGTACAAGAGTCCGACCAGTACCAGGATCAGTACGAGGATCATCGCGATCTCACGCTTCGAAAAGGAGTAATTCAGTTTCATCCGTCATTCCCCCATTCCTTCCACTGCGGCCTTGCGCGCTGCAAGCTGGTCTGTCAGGCTTTCTTTATCTTCCTGCGTCGTCACTAAAGCCAGACCATTTCCTGCCTTAAACTCGATCGTCAGGGTCGCCGCCACCAGGCTTCCGGATCTTCTTGCAAGAAGTCCCTGTTCATCCATCGAGGCGGTGTCAACGCCGACATAGAGCACGATCGGGCTCTCTTCGAGCTCGGCGACGATGGAAGAAACCTCCTTCAGCTCCAGGCTCACCAGCCTCACCGTGGCAGTGTTGCCGGACAGCTGAATCTGGCTCAGGCCCTGCGCGGTGCTGATGTTATGGTTGATCACGCTCAGGATCGCCATCCTGTTCTGGAGCGCCAGCTCCTCCGCGTTCATATAGCTGCTGCCGTAATGGCTGTACATCTCTTCGATCCCGTCATACCTGGATCTGATCCTGGCAAGGTCATTGAGCTGCGACTGATAGCTCTCATATTTGGTTCTGGCCTTGGCGACTTTGCTCAGCTGCCCCCTCACGATGAACCACGCAAAAGAAAGAAGCACAAGGACAAAGAGGACGATCGCCAGGATGATAAAGACCCTCCTGCCGGTATCCTTCTCTTTGTAAACCAGATTGAGCGTCTGCTTAACGGGCATCTTCCCCTTAAACTTCTTTGGGGCAGACTCTTTTTCCTTAGCTGCTGCCATCTGTTGCCTCCGTTACATCGTCATCCCTACGGCCTGCGCGCCGATCAGGAGCTCTTCTTCCGTCAGTTTATGCTTGATAGTGATCAGTTCGGATAAGCTCTTAAGATTGAGCGGTACCGATTCCCGGATATTGCTGAGCAGAGGCTGGATCAATGCGCCTCCGCCGAAGTAGTACAGGTCTTCCAGCGTGTTGTTCCGGTTATTGAAGTTATAGAAGTTCATAACGCGCATGATGCGGGAAGAAAGATCCGAGAAGACATCATCCAGGTATTCTGATGACTGTACATCACCTGTATTGTTCTCGAGGCTGACGCGGGAGATATGGATATCCTGCCCGGTCTCCTCATTGATTCTCTCTGCGGCGGCCCCGACTCCATAGTCCATGGATCTGGTGACCTCATAGAAGCCTTTTGTGAAGAAATGAATCTTCACCGAGGTATTGCCCAGATCCAGAATCGCGAAGTCCTGTGCGCTCTCTCCTTCCGCGGCGGACTTTACCTTCGGCGCGAGGAACTGAAACAGCGGAACGTTCGCCGGCGCGATGGATGTCAGCTTAATATGCGCGCGCTTTGCCATCATCTGATGGGAGGAGATCAGTTCCTTGCTCGCCGCAACGGCGATCAGGTGAAGCTGACCGTCTGCCTCCGGATCCGGAAGCACGGCATAATCATAGATGTATTTGTCCATGTCTTCCGTGATATAATCATGGAATTCATAGGGAAGGTTCACCTTGAGCTGCTGGATGTTCATCATGGGAAGCGTGACATTTCTCAGATATACCTCATGAATCGGCATACACAGATGCGCGTTCTTGATCGAGACATGCGCTTTCTTCAGCATCTCGCGCAGAAGGTCTCCCATCGCGTCATAGGAGATGATATGGTTATCCTTCATGATACCGTCCGGAACAATATCCACGAGCAGCCTGCGGACGATGCCGCCTTTTTTCACGGCGATCTTCACCCTGTTATTTCCGATATCGATTCCCAAACAGGTTTTCTCAGACAATTCTGATTCCCCTTTCCCATGTCATGTCATGTGATCAATGACAGATACCAGTTGACGAATGTTTCCCCGTACAGGAGGCAGATAAATGCCGCGACTGAGATCGCGGGGCCGAACGGCACTTTATTCTTCCGCATGACTGCGGCGATCACGAGCCCTGTCACACAGGACAGGATCAGGCAGAGCACGCCCTGCGCAAGTCCCAGATACAGGCATGTCATAAAATACAGCTTGATATCTCCCCCGCCCATGCTCTCCTTGCCAAGAAGGTGGTCGAACACGAGAGACAGTACCAGCATGCCGCCGCCGATCGCGAAGCCGCCGATCAGTCCGGCAGCCAGGTTGATTCCCCACTCGGAAGGAGTGAGCATCCCGCCTCCGGGAAGTACGGATACGGTCATCCCCATCAGGTTCAGCCGTCTGTCCGCAAAAAAAGAAGAGGCAGCGTACCAGATGATCCCTGCCAGGATAAACCGGTCCGGGATCTCGTAGATCTCAAAGTCAACCAGGGACAGTGCCAGCAGGATGCTGAACAGTACGATGACCTGCAACGTCCGCATAGACAGGCCGAACCGTAGAAAGGATATCACATATCCCCCTCCGCATACAACCTCGGCCGCCATATAACGCGGTGAAATCTTTTCTTTACAGTAACGGCATCTGCCCTTCAGGAACAGGTAGCTGAAAACCGGAACCAGATCCGCGGCGCCCAGCGGGTGGCCGCAAACCGCGCAGTGGCTTCT
>CAJOQO010000250.1 GCA_905236545.1 uncultured Lachnospiraceae bacterium | reverse complement strand
CGCAAGTCCGCCGTAGATCTCGCTGCCCGGATACACAAACCCCCGGTTCTTCGCAAGCGCCACGATCTTTTCCATCGTCTTTTCCATGATGAGTCTACTCCTTTACAAAATACTTATATTCTGTCCTGAAATCCGTTGTTTCATGGCAGTTCCTTCTTTGTCTCCTTCTTTGTATACGAATCCTGGTCTTTCTCATAGATAATGTACAAAGAAGCTTCTGACGCTTCCTCCTTTTTCCCCTCTTCAGACATCCCGGCAACGTGGCTGTTTATAACCTGCGCGCCTTCTCCCACGTACCGGATCTCCCCGGGCACCTGAACCGTGTGGCCGGAATCAGAGATCACCACACTGTATTCCTTATGGCTGACCGGTTCAGCGCTGTCTACCGTCTGGTCTGACCGCTCGGAGCCCTTCACCTCATAGAACGGACCGGGGAACAGAAACCCCTGCAGCTGCGCGTCCAGCATGGAGCCACTGAAGAAAACGGTATTGTTATACCGGGCAAAATCCTCCCATGTCCTGTAGTCAATCGACACCTTCACATCACCGCCCGCATCACTGTAGGAGGTGACCAATACCGCGCCGTCCGTGTTGGACGCATTGTATTCGTTCATCGACCGGGCGATCATGTCCTGAAGCTCATTGCCCTGATACCAGCTCTGATCCAGCCTGTCGAATATGGTCTCCGTCAGAGTACCGTCCCCATGCACCTGGATACTGGTCGTCGTCGGGGTCCAGTCCTTCCAGTCATCGGCGCCGATGATCCTGTCAAGTGTACTGCATCCTGTAAGGCAGAGCGCGCACGCAATTGCCGCCGCAGACGTGATGAATCCGGCTGATCTCATTGCCCGGCTGCCCTCCTTCCTTCATGGTTGTGCTATTATATCGTTTTTCAGATGGATGTTCAAGACACGTTCCATACTGTCCAGTACTTCCAGACTGTGAAAGCTCCGGTCAATCTGCCTGCAGCGGATCCGGTCCTGCCGCTCCCGGATCTCCCGCATAACAGGATCCGTCACCTCAAAGGAAAAGAGTTTCTTAAGCGGTGAGGTAATCATATGATAAAATGCCTGTCTGGAAGCAGGCATCAGGTTTTCCTCCTGTGTGATATCCGTCGGGAATTCCCCGCTCATTACCATAAGCCGGACCTCAAACGCATACCGTACCCGCTCATCCGGTATGGCGTCTATTCCAAGTGCCAGAAGCGACACGTACAGAAGGTTCAGCATGTCGCCCGCTTCCAGGTTCTCCTGCGCGTAGTAATCCGCGAATTCCATAAAGTAGGCGCCATAGCAGGCGCCGGTAAAATCGGTTTTCAGCTTTTCAAAGTATTCGCTGATCTGAGCCGAGACACAGGTGTATGCAGACCTTCCTTCATACAGCCGGAAGGTTCCGAGCGCAAAGGGAACCGTCGCGGCAGACAGTGCGCTCTGCATCCTGCGGGCTCCACGGGCAAACGCGGTGATCTTCCCGCGTTCCTTCGTCAGAAGGGTGATCCTCCTGTCAAATTCTCCGGCAGGGGAGGCCTTCATCACCATCCCCTGAAGTTCAAGGCTGCCTGTACTCAACTGCATCCTCCCGCTGCATTCGCCGCACTGTATGTTTTCGCCGCTGCTCACGGTTCCCCCTCTGATCTGAAAAAGCAGTGCTCACGCTCATGCGGCTGCCTGCGCATCCGTGTTTTGCCCATCAGTGGGACTGCGTCTCTTTTTTCCGGTTCGGATCATATCCCAGACTCCTCAGGATCCCAACGTTGTCCCTCCAGTCCCTGCGGACCTTCACAAAGACCTTCAGATTGACCTTTTCCCCAGCCATCTCTTCGATCGCAAGCCTCGCCTGGGTCGCGATCTTCTTGAGCATGCTTCCGCCCTTCCCGATGATGATGCCCTTGTGGGAATCCTTCTCTGTGATGATCACAGCCTCGATATCCCAGATCATATCTTCTTCCGTCTTTCTCCTGCGCTCCTTCATGGACATAATTTCAACCGCAATCCCGTGCGGAACCTCCTCCTTCAGGCAGCGCAGCGCTTTCTCCCGGATAATCTCGGACGCAAGTGTCCTCATGGTCTGGTCTGTCACGGTTTCCCCGTCATAATACATCGGACCTTCCGGAAGATGGGAAAAGACCGCTTCCAGGACGCTTTCCGTATTGACGTTTCTCAGGGCGCTGACCGGTATGATCTCCTCGAAGGGATACAGCTTCCTGTACATCTCCATGTACCCGGCAACCTCATTCTTCGGAACGGTATCAATCTTGTTCATGACCAGAATGACCGGGATTTTCCGGAGCTTCAGCTTCGAGGCGATGAAGCGCTCTCCGGCTCCGCTGAAGCCTGTCGGCTCCACAAGCCACAGAATCACATCGACCTGGGAAAGCGTCTCGAAGGCCACATCATCCATATATTCGCCCAGCCTGTTCTCCGCCTTGTGAATCCCCGGCGTATCCAGGAAGATGATCTGGCCTTCCTCGCAGGTATAGACGGTCAGGATCCGGCTGCGCGTTGTCTGGGGTTTTGCGCTGGTGATCGCGATCTTCTGCCCGATCAGATGGTTCATGAGGGTAGATTTCCCGACATTGGGCCTTCCGACGATTCCGACAAATCCTGACCTGAACACCTTTTTCTTCATAAGCCTTTCCCTTTCCCGCAGCGCGCCCGCCGTGCCCGGTTCCTTTACAGGGCGCTGACCGTATCGAACATCGCACCGGCAGCATGAATCTTCTCCTCACTGCCGATTACACAGACACACCCTCCGGCCAGAACCGCTTCCACATAAGGAGCCAGCGCACGGATATCCTCCACATCCGCGGCCAGAACCTCATCGCGGATCTTCTGAATCTCCTCCAATGTGGTATTGCACAGATAAGCCGTCATGGAACGGGCGCCTTCGGCTCTCGGCGGCAGAGGGGCATCAAGTCCCGACACGGTTCCGATCACATACTTTGTCATATCCCGCTCATCGCAGTCGAAGCTCTTCAGATACGGGACGATGCCGTCGTAGATCTTAAGGGTGTTGCCCAGATGCGGATCCCGATAGGAGTAGAACGCGGAGGAGCCGTTTCTTCCGAAGGAAGCTCCGCAGCCGTACGCGCCGCCGATCACGCGCACATTGGTCCACAGATACTCATAGTTCATGATCACACGCAGCACATTGAGCGCGCCGGTATAAGGAAGCTTCGCGCCGGCAAAGCTCCCGGCCTGCGCCACATACTGAATCTTGGCGCTCGTCAGGAATCCTTCCTTCTTCGGTGTGCAGGAAAGGCCGGTAATCTCTCTCAGGCTTCCTCCTGTCCTGGTCTGATCCCCCCGCTCATTTCTCTCTCCGCCTTCCCCGCCGGAAGAAAGCTTCTGCCGGATCGAGACTGCCTGGCGGAGAATATGGGCGGTCTCCGTTTCATCTCCCGTAAAGCTCACCAGGAAACCATCCCTGCGAAGAACCGACGAAAGGATGCGCTTCAGCCTTCCGGTCAGATCCTCCGCCACTGCGCCAAAGTCCTTCTCGATCCGGACAATCTCCTGATAGTATGTGATCCCCGAAATTGCGTCCGAAAAGCACGAATCCGCGCTGAAGCCCGCCATCGCGCGGGTAACTGCGGTCATATGGCCGGCGGATGTCAGCCTGGAAGAGAGACGGCTGCGGATCTTCTGGATGATCTCCTTCAGCCTCTTTTTGTCCTCCAGCTTCGAAGTGAACAGAATCTCTTCCGCGATCTCCATTGCAAAGTCGATCTCCGCGGGAAGCGTTGCGATCTGGATCCCCAGCGCGGCCTTGAGGCTGCCGGTGCTGTACGCATCCGAAAACGTGCTGATCCCCGCGCTCACCCCTCCGGTTCTCCTGCCGATCTCGTTGGAGAGTTCCTCATAGGAGTAATGCTCCGTGGATACCAGTCCGAGTACGCTGCGAAGGATGCCGAAATACGGAAGATCCTCCTGTGCGATCCCGGACGCGTCGAATAGCAGGGTAATATACGCGATACCGTTCGTCGCCGCCTGATGATGAACCAGCTTCACGCCGTTTTCCACATATTCTTTGTTGTGAAATGGCATGGCTTCCCTTTTCAGATCTTCGCGGGAGAGAGTCGGAATCGCCTCCATCTCCTCCTTCGTGGAAGGTGTTTCCTGAAATGCGCGAAGCTCCTCCGTCTTCGCGATCAGCGCATCGATCTGCTCCTCGCTGAGCGTCTTCTTCCACTCCTCCAGCCTGGCGGCGGTCTTCGCTTCCGCCTCCTGAACCAGGCCTTTGCGCGGTACCACCGTTACGAAGGACGCATGGGGATTCTCAAGGATATAAGTGCGGATCAGCTCCTCAAAGTATCCTGTTCCGATCTTTTCGCGGAGCAGACGATAGTCTTCAAGCTGTACGAGATAATCGAAAGGCTGGTCATCGCGGTACAGCCAGCTGTCAAAACAGTCGATGGAATAGATCAGCCCCTTCGGATATCCTCCGAAGTCCGCCTCCCGGTATTTGAATTCCATGGTATTGATGGCGGCTTCCAGCGTCTTTTCATTCAGTCCCTCCGCACACAGTCTCTCCAGGCAGGAACGGACCACCTCCCGGAACCGGAGCTCATCCTCTTCGTCAGCTCCCTTTGCCACCACCGAAAACACAGGCTGGCGGATCCCGGAATCGTAAGAACCGTAGATGTCCCTGCCGATTCCGGCGTCAAGGAGTGCTTTCTTCAGTTCCGCGCCGGGACTTTCCAGAAGCACATAATCCAGGGCTGCGAACGCATTCGCCAGCAGCGTATCGCTGCTCTCTCCCACGGATACATTCCAGGTCAGATAAGCGTTCTTCTCCAGAGGGTCATTTTCCGCAATCGGATACTCAGACCGGATACAGACAGGCGTCTCAAAACGCTTCTGAAGAGCAACCTCGGAATACGCAGGCCCGTTCTCCCCCATCTGTTCCGCCATGCCAAACGTTCCCAGGTACTCCCGGTCCAGATACTCCAGCCGCTCCGCGAAGTCCATCTTTCCGTACAGATAGAGGTAAGCGTTTGAGGGATTGTAATACTTCCTGTGAAAATCCAGAAACTCTTCATACGTAAGCTCCGGAATATGAACCGGATCGCCTCCCGACTCCACGCCATAGGTCGTGTCAGGAAACAGAGAGTTCAGGATCTGGCGCTCCAGCACATCGTCCGGAGAGGAAAATGCGCCCTTCATCTCATTGTAGACGACTCCGTTGATCACCACCGGATCCTCCCGGTTCTCGATCTGGTAGTTCCAGCCCTCCTGGCGGAAGATATTCTCATTCCGGTAAATGTTCGGATGGAATACCGCATCCAGGTAGACATCCATCAGGTTCTTAAAGTCCTGATCATTGCAGCTTGCCACCGGAAACATCGTCTTGTCCGGATAAGTCATCGCATTGAGGAATGTGTTCATGGATCCCTTCACCAGCTCTACAAAAGGATCCTTGGACGGATACTTTTCCGAGCCGCACAGTACCGTGTGCTCAATGATATGCGGCACACCAGTCGAGTTGACGGGCGTTGTGCGGAAAGCAATGTTGAAGACCTTATTCTCATCTTCATTTTCGATCAGCATCACGCGGGCGCCAGTCTGATTGTGCTTCAGAACATAGCCGACAGACCCGATATCCGTCAGATTCTGCTTCTTTACCAGGGTATATGCGTTCAGGTTCTCAATATTCATGTACCGCTCCATTCTTTCCTTTTTCATGTTCCATGATCTGTTTTGACCGGTCTCAGCGTCTCCTGCGGCGTCCCGCCTTACGGTATGCCCTCCACAGACAGAAGATCCCGCCCGTGAGGACGATGAGGATGATCACAACCGCGCACTGGAAGAAGAATCCGTCCGGAAGGATCAGGATCACCGGATCTGTACGCGGGTCAAAGAGCCAGTAGTTGTTGCGAAACAGCAGCGTATGGAAGGTTACGAACAGATCCTCCCACCGGAGAAAGGCCAGGATTCCCAAAGCTGCCGGAATCACGATCGTCAGGATCCCCGCGATTTTGAGGCATCCTGACGTATGCTTTCTCCTGAGTGCGCCGAGGAGTGTGAGGATGCCTGATACGAGGCAAAGGATCTGCACCACATCAAAGATCCTTTTGCAGTCCGCGAAATGGATCCGTCCATGCTCGCTCATGGCAAAGTCCGGAAGAGCCAGCGCCCCCCTGTTCCAGAAAAACAGATAATCGCAGAGCACATCATAGTTTCTGCGAACTGTCGCCGCATCCCTTCCGGAGGCCTGGTCCAGATGGAACAGATGAATGTCCAGATAGTAGAGGGGTCTGAAGTACAGAACGAAAACAACTGCCAGACTGATGATAAACAATGCGATAATAACCGCCCTGATCATATCTCCCCCACGGGATGTGTATCCTGATCTTCTGCCGCGGGATGTGTATCCTGATCTTCTGCCTGATGTACGGGCCATCCTTCCTGCTCCTTGCTTTGTTTGGGAGCATTATAACACAATTACCGGTACCGTTCACAGCCCCTTTCCGCAGACCGTGAAGCATACGCGGCTTTGAGGTTACTGGTCACACCCTGACCGCTTTACGACAGATACAGGGCTTTTGAGCGGCAGACTTTTGGGAGTCGGAACAAAGAAGCCCTGTGGCTGTCAGAAAAGGTGGTCAGGGTGTGACCTGTTACATATGCCCCGGCCTGCGGATGGCTTCCCCAACGCAAACCTGTAGCCCACTCCGGCTGAGCTCTTTGCCGACTGCGATCGGGCGTCCGG
>CAJOQO010000249.1 GCA_905236545.1 uncultured Lachnospiraceae bacterium | reverse complement strand
GTCTTTCCAGCCTTCTCAACAGCACTGATCGCGCCCTGCAGAGGCTCTCCGCCGCCGCCTGCCGGAATCAGAGCATCCAGATCCGGATCCGCGCTCATCAGAGCGTCAGCAGCCTTCGCGCCGCCCTCGGAAGTGGTTCCTGCGTACTGGGGTTCGGACAGAGTCGCCGGATCATCCGGATTGGCCTCGTTCCAGGCGTCAACGCCGGCCTGATAGCCTTCCCATCTGCCAAGCCATGTCGCATCACCCTGCTCCCAGCCGATGAGGCCGATATCTCTGCAGCCCTTGTCGAGGAGAATGTTCACAAGCTTCTCGCCGTTCTCCGGCTCGTTCTCATGGACAGCGCCGACATAGTAATCAGAAGCCTTTGCCAGCTCATAGATATCCGGGTTCGCTTCTTCGCTGATGATACGGAAGAACTGTGCAAGATATACGTTGTTGCTGTTGCAGGTCGCAATCGCGCTGGTCATCTCGGTATCAGCGGAGTTGCAGATGATGATGCCCTGGCATCCTGCCGCACAGAGCTGGTCGACGGAAGCGGTAACCTTCTCGGAAACATGGCCCTGGTCAACATACTGAATGTCAACGCCGAGCGCATCAGCGGCAGCATCAAGAATCTTCTTGCACTGAGAACCAAGAACATCCGTGGAGCTCCAGATGGAGACACCGATCTTGATCGGCTCGTCAGCCATAACAGGTGCAGCATTCACTCCCAGCATCGATGCAGCCATCGCCGCGCTCAGAATAACGCTTGTAATTTTCTTCTTCATGTGATTCCTCCTTAAAGAATGAAAAGAAAACTGGTTTCCCGACTTGTTCTGTATAATCCAGAACAAGTCCGTTGCCTGTACCGTACCACTCCGGCGAAATAATGTCAACCTGTCAGCATACAATTCGTTATTTTATACATACAGGCAGGTTCGTTTTTGTGCACATTTTCTGTTGCTCTCATCTATATACGCAGGTTTTCTGCTGAACAGATCGGACCATACGGATGTCAGTCCATATGGCTGTTCACGGCCGGTCTGAGTCTTTGTATCTGACGCATCAGGCCTGCCTGTAAGCGGCAGTACAAAACTCAGATCAGGATTCACTGAAATCGGTATCCATCGCAATCTGGACATCGTACTGCGGGAACATCTGCGTAACCTCTTTGTAGATCTCCGTATAGACTGCCCTCCTGTCCTTCGCGTCAAAGCTGATCACAACATCAAAGCGGATCGTTCTGCGCTCCTCATTGACATAGAAGCCATGCATCTGAATCACCTCGCTGTGTCCCTTCAGAATCCCCTGAATCTGTTCTTCCATCTCAAATGCGTGATCATGCCTGGTATTATAGGAATACACACCGATCGCCGTCAGGATGACATTGTGTTCCTGCAGAACCCTGATCGTGATCTGGCGCAGCAGTTCATCCAGCTCGGCAGCGCTGCAGGTATCCGGAACCTCAATATGAAGCGATCCGTTAAAGGTATCCGGACCGTAATTGTTCAGCACAAGATCATACACGCCCCGCACCTGGGGAAAGGTACGCACTGTCTCCTTGATCGCGTGCGCCAGTTCCACATCCGCCCTCTCTCCCAGAAGCTGCGAGATCGTCTCTCTGAGCATATCAACGCCGGACTTGATGATCACAAGAGAGATCGCCGCACCCAGCCATGCTTCCAGAGAAACTCCTGTGGTAAGAAAGAGAATGGCCGCGACCAGCGTCGAGGCGGAGATCACAGAGTCCAGCATCGCGTCCTTTCCCGAATTGATCAGGGACTCGGAATTGACTCTTTCTCCGACACGCTTTACATATCTTCCGAGAATGATCTTTACGAAAACAGCCGTTCCTACGATCACAAGCGCCAGGACACTGTAATCCGGTGTTTCCGGATGCAGGATCTTTTTGACGGATTCCACAAAAGAGGTCAGGCCCGCGTACAGAACAAGTACCGCGATAATCATCGCGCTCAGGTATTCGATCCTGCCATGGCCGAAGGGATGTTTCCGGTCCGGTTCTTTTGCCGCCAGCTTCGTCCCGATAATCGTGATCAGGGAGGAAGCCGCATCCGAGATATTATTTACTGCATCCAGTACGATCGCGATGGAGCCGGAAACCAGTCCGATGACAGCCTTGAAAGCAGACAAAGACACATTGGCAAGGATCCCGATAATACTGGTCCGGATGATTGTCTTCCCACGGGATTGCGCCGCCTGAAGCACCTCCTGCTCTCCTCCCGCAGTCTCCGGTTCACAAAACTCCTGAAGTCTTCTCATGTTTCTACCTCCTCTTATCCTTCAGTATATCAGTTTTTCCTTTACTGTTCACTGCATACGTTTTTCTTTCAGGAGAAACGTCCCTACCACTTGACCTTTCTTTCCGTTTCATTGTATTCTATGAAGCATAAGTGATTTCTGTCATTTTTCTTAGCCTTGAAGGGGAACCGCTTCGTATTATACAGCAAATGATTCTGTATCATGCTGACGAAGCAGAATCAGGGGGATGCCCGATAAGGGGGGCAGCTGTAGAATAAGATTCAGTAGAATCTGTTCTGCCGGCCAGATCCGACAGGACAGGATCCGGAAGGGACGTATTATGACAGATCAGGTATTAAGAAGACTATTTGATTATCAGAGATTTGCCCGGTGCAAAAAGCTGGATGTGTTGATTCAGGATACACAGTCCCGTCAGGCTGTATCGCTCAGCGAAAGTGAGCTTTCCTATGTCAATGCTGCCGGTATTCCCGAAATAATGGGAATGGTACCGCCGGACCCGGATGACAAGGATGGCCCATGGAATCAATCATGACATATGAACAGGTATATCAGGACTACAGCAAAAAGGTGATGTCCTATATCCGGCCGAGAATCAACAACCCGGCCGATGCGGAGGATCTTCATTCTGCTGTATTCACCAAGGTCTTTGAGAAGTTCTCCACCTTTGACCAGACGAAGGCGTCTGTTTCCACCTGGATCTACACCATTACGAGGAATACTCTCATCGATTTCTTCCGGACAAGAAAGGTAACGGACGAGCTCGGAGATGAGGACATCGTGGAGGAAGACGCGTTTCAGGGGATTCTGAACGAGGAGACGCTTGATGAACTGGCCAGCGCGCTGGAGAAGCTTCCGGAGCGCGAGCGTGACCTGATCATCCTTCATTACTATCACAACAAGCAACTGAAGGAGATAGCGGTGAAACTGCATATGTCCTACAGCAACTGCAAGCTCATTCATAACAAAGCATTATTAAAACTGCGGCAGTATCTTTCCTGATACGCCGCAGTTTTCCGTATGAGCAGTTTTCTTCCTGAGGTTCCTTATCTCAGGTTTTCGTAGGTATAGACTCTTGTCCCCAGAGAGTAGGGGGTAAGCTGATAGCAGTAATAATTAATAAAGTTCGAGTAAAGCGTATTCGCATGCGCTCTCCAGACCAGACGCGGGACATTGTCGGCATCATCGTCCGGATAGTAGTTCTTCGGCATCTGAATCGAGATTCCCTTGTCCAGATCCCGGCGATACTCATTCGCGAGCGTCAGCCGGTCATATTCCGGATGTCCCATGACATAGATTCTGCGTCCGTTCCTCGACATAACCAGGAAGACGCCCGCTTCCCTGGATTCCGCAAGGATGACAAGGTCATCGCTGCGCAGGATGTCCTCTCTGCGCACCTCAGTCCACCGGCTGCTCGGTGCATAGAACGTGTCATCAAAACCGCGGATCAGCGGAATCTTGCGGTTCATCACCTTGGTGCGGTACAGTCCGAAAAGCTTATATCCCAATTCTTTCTTCGGTATGCCATAGCGGTGATAGAGCGCAGCCTGCGCCCCCCAGCACAGATGCATCGTTGAGGTCACGTGGTCATCCGTCCAGTCGAAAATATCGCACAGTTCATTCCAGTAGTCTACCTGTTCGAAGTCCATCTGCTCAACAGGAGCGCCCGTTATGATCATTCCGTCGTAATAATTGTTTTTCACCTCATCAAAGTTCTGATAAAACTTATTGAGGTGACTCGCCGTCGTATTCTTTGCCTCATGGGTACTGGCACACATGAAGGTAATATTCAGCTGCAGAGGTGTGTTCGACAGGGAGCGCAGAAGCTGCAGCTCCGTATCCTCCTTCAGCGGCATGAGATTCAGGATCACAATCTCCAGGGGACGGATCTCCTGCAGATCCGCCTGATCCTCCCTCATTACAAAAATGTTTTCCCTGTCCAGAATCTCCCTTGCCGGGAGATCATTCTGAATCCTTATCGGCATCTGTTTTTTCCTGCCTTTCTTTCCTCTTTCCGCTGAGCATCTCCAGGAACTCCTCTTCGGTAATAATGGGGATCCCCAGCTGTTTTGCCGTCCTGTTCTTATTGGATGCGGAATTCACATCGTTGTTGATGAGATAATCCGTCTTTCCCGATACGGAGCCGGTGACCTTGCCGCCCTCCGACTCGATCCGCTCCTGCAGCTGCCGCCTGTTTGCAAAATGAGACACCGTTCCGGTTACCACAAATACCTTGCCGCGGATCCGATTCTCCGCTGCCGCGCCCCCTTCCGTGTCCGTGGAAGGGATG
>CAJOQO010000248.1 GCA_905236545.1 uncultured Lachnospiraceae bacterium | reverse complement strand
GCCGGAGAACGGCGGCATGACCATGATTGAGAACACATTTATCGATCAGTTCATGCCCACATCAAGCGGGGATTTTGTAAAAATATACCTGTATCTGCTGCGCTGCGCGCAAAGCGGCCAGAATGACATTTCCATCCCGCGCATCGCGGATGCGCTGAATTATACGGAATCAGATGTCAGGCGCGCCATGGGATACTGGCAGAAGCAGAAGTGTCTGGATCTGATAGAGGATCCCGACGAGGGGGAGCCGCCGGAGGTACAGCCTTCGGATGCGGCAGCCTCCGGAAACAAGATCACAGAATTCCGGCCTGCCCCGAAGTATTCCAGAGAAGAGATCGGAAGACTCGTCTTTGTGGCCGAGAGCTATCTTGGACGTCCCCTCTCCTCCTCGGAGCAGGAAACGCTGGTTTATTTCCTTACCGATCTTGATATGAATATCGATCTGGTGGATTACCTGCTGGATTACTGCATCTCCATGAATCATACCAGTTTCCGGTATATCCAGAAGGTTGCCGTCAACTGGGCGCAGCAGGGGATCACCACCGTGGAGCAGGCGCGCAGGGAAGGCTCCGGCATCCGGGATACTTATTTTACGATATTCCGCTCCCTTGGGATCAAGGATCACGTTCCGACTCCCGGTGAGAGGGAATATATGGATCGCTGGATGAACGGATACGCGCTTCCCATGGATGTGATTCTTCTGGGCTGCAGACGTACGATTCTGCAGACCGGGAAGGCAAGCTTTCCCTATCTGGATTCCATCCTGAAAAGCTGGAGCGAAAGCGGTGCCAGGAGTGTTCAGGATGTCGAAGCTCTGGACCGCAGGCATGAACGCTCTTCTGACCGCGCCAGGGGGAATGTTTCCCGTCTGCAGGCAGGAAGCCCGCGCGCGGCAGGCACAGGCGCATCCGCCGGCCGTTTCCTGAATTTCGAGCCCTCCGGGACCGACTGGGACGCAGTTGCGGACAGTGTCATAAGAGCGCAGGAATTATCACAGGAGTCCTGACGGATGTCAATTACCAATTCACAGTATGACGCGATCATGCGTGTCTACGAAAAACGACGGATTGACAACCACCATGTTGAAGAAGAGCACAGGGCGGCCGCATATAAAGCGGTTCCCGCCCTGGCGCAGCTCGACAGGGCGGTTGCTTCTTTGTCTGTTCAGACAGTGCGGAATTCCCTCTCGCAAAAAGGCGACTCCTCTTCCATCCACAGCCTTCTGAAGGAGGCCTGCGGAGGGATCGAGCCGGAAAAGAAACGCAGGCAGCTTCTGGAAGCGCATGGTTTTGCTCCGGATTACCTGGATCCTGTGTACAGCTGCCCCGTCTGCAGGGATACCGGCCGGGTCGGCCGGAAGCACTGCCGCTGTTTTGAGCGGGAAGTCGTCTCCCTGTTCTACACACAGTCCGGCCTTTCCCGGGTACTTCAAAAAGAAAACTTCGACACCTTTGACGACAGCGTTTACCGGGATGATCTGATCGATGAGAAAACCCGGAAAAGTTCGAAAGAGATCATGACAGCCGCCTGCCGGACCTGCAGGCGTTTCGCCGAAGACTACGGAAAAGGCGCTCAGAAGGACTATCTGCTGCTCAGCGGCCCCGCGGGACTCGGAAAAACATTTCTCACACATTGTATCGCGAAAGAACTCATTGACAAAGGACACTCTGTCATCTACTATTCAGCCGGGGTGTTATTCGACACGCTTGCGAAAAGCCGTTTTGGAAGATCCCAGGAAGAAGATCCGGATGGTTTCGACGATGCGTATCTGTCGGGATGCGACCTTCTGATCATCGATGATCTCGGCACAGAGCTGACGAACAGCTTTGTCGGTTCTGCTCTCTTCCAGCTTCTGAACAGCCGCATCGTCAGCGGACGGGGCATCGTTATCTCAACAAATCTCTCACCGCTGGAGATCGGAAGAATCTATTCCGACAGGATCTCATCCAGAATCATAGAGAATTTTACCCTGATCCGGGCATTTGGGGAAGACATCCGCATCCGGAAACGGATCGGCGGCAGGATGTGACAGCAATAACAGGAGGCCTTTCGAACATGCAGAACGGAACAAAAAGCAGCAGGTCAAAACGCTCCGGAACCAAGGCAGCGGCAAAAAAGAACCGTGACACGTTTCCGCTTGGCAATCTCGGGATCATTGCGCTCCCTTCCTGTGAAGATCTGGGCAGGAAGGTGAATAACTATATCGTGGAATGGAGGCGGGAACGCAACCACAAGCATGCCTCCCATCCACAGTTTCACGAGTACGAAAGAAACAGCTATCTGATCCGGACCGATACGCCGCGTTTCGGCTCCGGGGAAGGCAAAGCCACCATCTATGGCACGATCCGCGGGTATGATATCTTCCTTCTGGTGGATGTCTGCAACTACAGCATCACCTACACGATGCGCGGCGAAGTCAACCATATGTCTCCCGATGATCATTTTATCGATCTGCAGCGTGTCATCGCCGCGATCGGCGGGAAGGCGCGCCGCATCAATGTCATCATGCCCTATCTCTACGAGAGCCGGCAGCACCGGCGTTCCGGCCGCGAATCGCTTGACTGTGCGCAGGCTCTGAAGGAACTGGTCCGCATGGGAGTCGACAACATCATCACCTTCGACGCGCACGATCCCCGGATCCAGAATGCGATTCCGCTTTCCGGATTCGAAAATTTCATTCCCACTTACCAGTTTTTGAAGGGACTCTACCGTGCGGCTCCGGATCTCAAAGTCTCTCCGGATCATCTGATGATTGTCAGCCCGGATGAAGCCGGAACCTCACGTGCGGTCTATATGGCAAACGTCCTTGGCGTGAACATGGGAATGTTCTACAAAAGAAAAGACTATACCACAACGGTACGCGGTAAGAATCCGGTTCTCGCGCATGAGTTTCTCGGCGCTCCCGTGGAAGGAAAGGATGTCGTCCTTCTCGATGACATGATCTCCTCCGGCGATACCGCCCTGCAGATCTCCAGGGAGCTGAAGGCGCTGGGCGCGAAACGGATCTTCATATGCGCAACCTTCGGTCTGTTCACGGACGGGCTGGAAAAATTTGACGAGGCCTGGAAGAATCATGTCTTCCACTCTCTCCTCACCACGAATCTGATCTATCAGAAGCCGGAGCTTCTCTCGAAGTCGTATTACAGAAGCTGTGATCTGAGCAAATTTGTAGCATTGATCATCGATTCGCTCAATCATGACAGCTCTCTGAGCGACCTTCTCGATCCGGTGGACCGCATCAACCGCTTCCTTTCCGGAAAAAAGCAGGCCGCTCCAGACAGATAAGCAAGCTTATCTGTCTGGAGCATAAGCAATTCCAGGGGGTGCTGAATCATTACAAAATAACCTGATCAGTGGTGGAACAGACGGATCCCCGTGAATACCATCACCATCCCGTACTGATCGCAGCGCTCGATCACAAGGTCGTCCCGGATGCTGCCTCCCGGCTGCGCGACATATTTCACTCCGCTCTTATACGCCCTGTCGATATTGTCCGGGAAGGGGAAAAATGCGTCCGACCCCAGCGTCACGTCCTTCAGCGTATCCAGCCATGCTCTCTTCTCTTCCTTCGTATATTCCGGAGGTCTCTCGGTAAATACCTTCTGCCAGGCGCCGTCCCTGAGTACATCTTCCGGCCATTCGCCGATATAGACATCGATCGCGTTGTCTTTTTCCGCTCTCCCGATCCCCTCGCGGAACGGGAGATTCAGGACTTTTTCGCTCTGTCTCAGATACCAGTTGTCTGCCTTCGATCCCGCAAGCCGGGTACAATGAATCCTGGACTGCTGTCCGGCGCCGATTCCGATCGCCTGCCCGTCCCTGACGTAGCACACGGAATTGGACTGTGTATATTTCAATGTGATCAGCGAGATCTTGATGTCCCGGATCGCCGCCTCACTGAGTTCACGGTTCCTGGTGACGATATTCTTCAGGAAATCGTCATCGATCACCAGGTTCTGCCTGCCCTGTTCAAAGGTGACGCCGTAGACCATCTTCCGTTCCGCGGGATCAGGCTCGTAGGACGGATCCATCTGCAGGACCACATAGTTTCCTTTCTTCTTTGCCTTCAGGATCTCAAGCGCCTTCCCGGAATATCCCGGCGCGATCACGCCGTCCGAAACCTCTCTCTTGATCACAAGCGCGGTATCCTCGTCGCATTCATCCGACAGCGCGACAAAGTCTCCGAAAGAGCTCATCCGGTCCGCTCCTCTTGCCCGGGCATACGCGCAGGCCAGCGGCGAGAGATCCTGCTTCAGGTCATCGACCCGGCAGATCTTTCTCAGCACGTCAGACAGGGGGAGGCCGACTGCCGCCCCGGCCGGAGAAACATGCTTAAAAGAAGCAGCGGAAGGCAGTGAGGTCTCCCGCTTCAGCTCTCTGACCAGCTGCCAGCCATTCATTGCATCCAGCAGATTAATATATCCCGGTCTGCCGTTCAGAACCTGAACCGGCAGGTCTTTTCCATTTTCCATAAAGACCCGGGACGGTTTCTGGTTCGGGTTGCATCCGTATTTTAATGACAGTTCCTTCATTTCCGATCCTCCCAGTCACATTTTCCGGTTTCCTCATGAATCCTGCACTGCCGCTTTATATTGATTGACGATCCTTGTCTCATATCGCCCGGTCCGGATATCAATGTAGCGGACAAACAGTGATATCTTATTCTCCTTGTTCAGGTTCTCCCAGATGAGGTTCGTAAATGCATCGATCTCTCCCCGGATATCCACACGTTCCGGCTCTCCTTCGAAGCTGGGAAGCGGATCCCCGTCTGTCAGGTAGGTATGCAGGTAATGGCCTTCTCCCGCCCTCGGGTTCTCGTAGGTGAATGTAAAGCGTGCACAGGAGGACGGATCCCCATCCGCGCTCTTGAGGATGCTCAGGCGGTATTCGTATTCTCCTCCGCGCACGTCCAGGAGCGCTGAGATCCTGGGGGTGTAGTTCGGCGCGTCCGGCTCAAAGGTACGCTTTCTGAGTGCCTCCCCGAAGGTTTTCCCTTCCATGAGCCCCTGACAGATGGTGTCTGTCTGGTCTCCGTTCGTGACAATGGTATTCGTTCCAAGCACGCGCCCCGGCGCGTAGATAATCAGGCCTGGGTCTTCCATCTTTGACGGGTCGCAGGCCTGTGTGCGGATCCCCTCACCGTCCGGGACAAAGATCCGGTTTCTGCTGTTTGCGGATCTTCCCATAATAAAATACGCGGTTACCGCGTGCCGTCCATCTTCTGAACGACCGGCCACGATACCGCGTCCCGGGTAGGGGTTGTTTGCCAGTTCTTCCGAAAGAGTTTTTATTGTCATCGATTTCCTTCCTTCATCAGATGTATTCTCGGGCAACGTGGAAATCATACCTGCCGGGCTTCCAAATGTCAAGGACGCGGCAAAGAGCTCAGCCGGGGTGCGGCACACGAAAGCGCGGTCATCTGCGGCGGATCGAGGACAGCAGATCCAGCTCCCGGGTCTGGCACGAGAACAGGATCACCTGCCGGGGAAGGCCGGACAGATACCGGAGTGCTTTCTCCAGGCGCTCTTCGTCATACATCGCAAACGGCTCATCCAGAATGATCGGGATCCTTGCTCCGCCCGAGAGAAGATCGGCCGCGGTGATCCGCATCGCGAAATAAACCTGATTCATGGTGCCGAAGCTGACCTGTTCGAGCGTAAGCAGTCTGTCCGGGGTATTCAGCCTTACCAGCATCTTTTCATCCAGGGAGATCCGGGTATACTGTCCGTCTGTCAGGGCGGCAAGCAGCGCGGATCCCTTTTCGGCGAATCCCGCACCGGTCTCATGGTAGAGATTTCCCGCAAGCTCACTGATACGGCCCTGGGCAAGCTGTATGGCCCGGATCTGCGCATCATAGCTTTTCAGGGCTGCCTTTCTCGCATACAGGGCTTCCAGCTCTTCCCGGAGCGTATCCATCTGCTCCCTTCTTTGTGAGATCTCTCTGCCAAGCACCTGGGTTCTTGCGATCCGGGCCACATCCTGCCCGCGCCGTTTCCTTTCCGCTTCCTCTTCCGCTTTTATGGCCTGTTCCAGCTGCGCCCTGCGCCTTTCCTCCCGCAGCCGTTCTTCGCGCTCTTCCTCTTCCCGCGCCTGTTCCACGGCCTCGCGGGCTTTGCGTTCTCTGCGCAGCTGCTCTGCCCTGTCCTCAGGATCCTCCGGGTCTTCCCGGAAGCCCAGGTGACGGTTGAGAAATGCTTCTCTCTTCATACGCTTCAGCATCCGCTCCGTTCTGGACACGGGATGCAGGATTCTCCAGAGCAGCACGATGGCAGCGATTCCGAAAAGAACCGCTCCGGCTCCGGTCAGGACTCTCAGCTTCATGCCGGAGGACAGCACTGCGCAGGCACACAGCCCCCCGGAGGCGGCGAAGGCAAGGAGCGCAAGAACCGGAAGCAGAACGCCGGAGGTATCTTCCTTTTCTTCTTCCTCCGAAGCTTCGTACATCGCGCCGGCTGTCTGTCCGGCTTCCGCACCTCCCGCACTGTCCGGCACGGCTGTGCCCATGGCCGGCGCCCTGCTGCTGTCCGGTCCGGCTGTGCCCATGGCCGGCGCCCTGCTGCTGTCCGGTCCGGCTGTGCCCGCAGCCCGTGCCCCGACGTTGATCTGCACACTGTCCGGCACGGCTGTGTCTCGTTCTCCGCCGGAAAGGATCCGGCCGTTTTCGGCTGCCTGGTCAGAATCCGTTGGATCGGAAACTCTCTCGAAAGGAGAATGAGGATCCTGCCCGGCCTGTTCCTTTGCCCTCTTATCGAGAAGCCGCTCAAGATCCCTCTGTATATAATCTGATTCCTGTGTTTTCTCCCGGATCTCGCCTTCGATGGCCGCATATGCCGCCGCCTTCTCCGCTTCCACCGCCTTTTTCTTCTTTTTCAGGTGATCCTGCGCCGCGCCGACGTCCACCGTATCCTTTGCCGCAAGCTCCTGATTGATCAGGTAATCCCGCAGCCGTCCGGAAAGCTGTCCCGCGGTCTGCGGCTGTGCCTGCCGGATAAACACCGTATTGTCAAAGTCAGCCTCACTCAGACCGCCCATAAATGCATTCAGCGCCTGCTGCGGATCCTCCGCCTGTGTCCCGTCTGTCTCGCAGACAACGGCAAGGCTTTCCTCGCCGCGATGGAAATTACGGTCGATCCGGTAGATCTTCTCCTCATACAGAATCTTCATGGAGCCTGCAAAGTATGTGGGATTCTCCCACGGCTCCCGCAGCTGGTACTCATCCAGGCTTCTCGACCTGTTCCGGGAGATTCCGTAAAGCATCGCACGGATAAAGGCATGCAGCGTGCTTTTTCCTGTCTCATTGCCGCCGGAAATAATGTTGATTCCTGCATGCAGATCCAGACGGTAGTCCGTAAATCTGCCAAAATGCTTCAGATTCAGCTGTAAAATCTCCATTCAGTGTCCCCCGCTGCCCAAAAGCAAAGCCTCCAGCCCGTACCGCAGCGCCTGTTCTTCGACGCTCCCTGCTCCGGGTTCCCCGAAGCTCTCAATATAGCGGCCGATCAGCTGTCCCCGGTAACGTTCCTTCAGCTCCTCCATATGGAACGCCGGCGTGGATTCGTCTCTCACGTCCAGGATCATCCCCGCGGACCGGATCAGCTCCGTATCAAATGAAACAGCCGGGTTCCTCTGGCCACTGACGGTGATCCGGTACAGATTCTGCCTTCCTCTTTTCTCAATGGTGTCCTGCACCCGGTCCCGGATCGAAAAGACGGTGTCAGACTCGTCGCACGGTACCACGGCAGATACATACTCTCTCATTGCCTTTTTGACAAAGCGTACCTTCACCTCTTTTCCATGGGTTTCTCCCACCAGATAGCCATGAGGTCCTTCATCCCCCGCGTCTATGGGAGACAATGCGCCCGGATACAGCGCAAGATCCGGTATCACGACGGAAGGCCTGTGAATGTGCCCCAGCGCGATATAGTCGAATCTGCTCTCCGCCAGCAGCCGCGGATCCAGCGGAATATGGTTGCGGTCGCCGCCATGCACAAGCAGGATATGGAAATACCCGTTTTCTGCGGGGCGCAGCCTGTCCGCCCTGCTTTCCGTGATCTGGGCCCTGTCATAGGAGAATCCATATACTTCGCAGGAAAGCGAAGGGAAGCGGATGCATTCCGCTTCCGCGCTGCCAAGAAAAGCTACATTGGGAGCAAACGCAAAGTCCTCCCACGCGCTGTCCGCGCTGCAGTAATCATGGTTGCCCGCGATCAGCGCAAAGCAGATCTGCGGATAAGAACCCAGAAGGTAGTTTACCTCCCTCAGTTCTTCCACTCCGGGAGGGCTGTGAAACAGATCACCCGCGATCAGTACCAGGTCTGCCTTCATCCGGTCCGCATCCGCAATGGTATCGCGGAACGTTTCCCACAGCTCTCTTTTCCGCTCTGCCGCCCATTCCATCCGGCCATCCGGCACACATCCCAGATGGACATCCGCCATATGCAGAAACTTCATCGGTTCTGCTCCTTTCCTCAGGAAAACTCCGGTTTTCGCACTCCTTCCCGGCTTGTTACAGGGAACAACCTGACTTCTTTACTCCACACACAGAGCCTCCGACTCTTACCGCATTTTATCATGGAATGAAGCTTCATTCCATGATATACTCGGTTTAACTGAATTACGCGCATGCAATACAGAAGGGAGTTGAGTCTTATGGGAATGATC
>CAJOQO010000247.1 GCA_905236545.1 uncultured Lachnospiraceae bacterium | reverse complement strand
GGGGTTCCTGAGCGGCAGACTTTCGGGGGTCGGAGCGAAGGAACCCCTGTGGCTGCCGACTGGTGATCAGGGGCGGCTTGTGTCAGAACCCCTGCGTCTGTCGTAAAGTGGTCGGGGTGTGGCCTGTAACAAACAGACTCTGAAGGAAATGCCGCCTGTGCGGATCTCTCCGGACAGACGGCATGTAAGAAACAGATCCTTGCTCAACGTGTACCCTGGCCGGTCGGGATCGCCTTTCAGGCCGACACAGCGGCTGCAGGAGCTGCAGGAGCTGCAGGAGCCGCGGGAGCTTCCGCTGCCTCTTCCTTTCCTGCCTCCTGCGGGGGGGCTGGTATTTCTGCAGTTCCTTCCTTTGCCTCTTCTTTCGTTCCATCCTGCGGAGCAGGAGCTGCTCCCCGAACCTCAGTCTCACCGTTGAGGACTGACTTAACCGCATCGATCTCCGCCTGCGCTGTAGTGCTTACCTCATCAACAGTCTGCCGCGCATTACTGAAGAAGTCCTCCACACCTTTCACAATCGTATCAGATATGGTTTTGCTCTGAATGCAGAGGAAAACGTTTGGAATGGCAAAAAAGAGCACGACAAGCAGGATCAGAATAATCTGAGGCATATGAGATACTTTTCCTTCCTGCGTAGCCTTGTCCTCATGCATATAGTTCCGGTGACAGCACATCACGCAGATATATTTCAGAAGCTTCGCTGCAGGACCGACCATGGCCGCGATGAGCATCGCTGTGCCGACGCCGCCCAAACGGGGACTTCCGGAAGAGAGGAGCGAAACAACAGTGCCAATCACTTCCAGAACGATCAGGACGATCAGGTTCTCTTTAAAGAACAGACGTCTGCGTACCGCTTCCTTTCCTGTCTCCATCTCATAGCGGACATCGCCCATGATCCTTGCCAGATTCCGGTGATAGAGCAGCTCCGGAAGCCCGATCAGGATAAAGAAAACTGCAAGGCTGACATAAACCGTCGAGAGCATGATGCTCAACCCACCCCCCACGCGGAGGATCGTAAAAACGCTCAGAACAATAGCAGTCAGCGCACACACAAACAAACCGATCGCACGCAGGACAAAATAAAACATCTGGAGAATCTCAATCGTACGCGTTCCGCCCTTGCCAAGACGAAGCCGTATGGCGGCGATTGCCTCCAGAACAGCAATCAGGACAAACGGCAGGGAGATGACAAACACATATACAACCGGTTTGGAAGAAAACGTTACGTTTAATGGAAATGCATCGACGATCTGCCGGATCGTTTCCGCAGGAAACTGAAGCGTTTTCAGGAACTGAGCGAGCATGGCTTTCCCATCAGCGACTGTGGAGCCCTCCTGGAAGATCCGGTTAAGGGCAGTCACCACTGACTGAAGCAAAAAGCCAGATATTATAACGAGACTCAGTTTACTCAGTCCTTCCGCCAGCTTGATGAGCATCAGGATCGTCGCGGACTTCCGGTCCAGATAATAGGAAGGATTCGCGCTTCTTCTGGCCTGACCGGACGCTGCGGTCTGGAAGGCCGGGTTCAGATTATCATTCATTTTTCAGTCCTCTTATGTATTGTTGCTGCAACTCAGGTAACATTACCTATACCATAACAAACCATGCGGAAAACGGCAAGTCATAGAGACCAATCAGGAGCTGTTCCGCAATAACTATTCACTTCCGCGAATGAAAAGGGATTCTGGAGCAGAACCTTACTCCGCGTCAAATATGATTCGGGTACCCGATATATCCTTATACAGATCCGGGATCACTCCGCCCAGATTCTCCTCAATATATTTGATCACAACCTCATTATCAGGAAGCATGGTCGTCCTGAGGATCTCAGCATCCTTAAACATCGTATAGCCATCGCCGCCGGTCATCAGAAAGCTGTTCGCGGTAAGTGTATACGTTTTCTCCGGATCAAGCGCTTCTTCTCCTATCTTAACATCAGACACGCGCCGCTTCCCTTCCACCGAGACAAACTGATTCCTGTCATCCACCTTAACGCTGCTGGGAATGCCGCTGTTAACATGGAAAGTAATCCCGGAAACCTGCGGAAATCTCGCAGAAATATCCGGAAGGATGGCTACGCCAAACTCAAGAGCGTCCAGAATCATCTGTCCGGTAACCTTTGCGATCACCATATCGCTGGAATACGGCAGGATATTCAGAATGTTGTTATATGTGATATCGCCTGCTTCCAGATTATTGCGCACGGAGCCGGCGTTCAGGAAGGCTGTCTGTGTATCGCTGATCGAGCGGAAAGCATCCGCCACAAGATCACAAAGCCCGTTCTCTTCAACACGGCTGATGTCATAGCCGTCTTCCTCCCTCACGATCAGATCATAGGCAAGCGACCCGATTTTCCGTTCCATGACATCTGCATAGGAAGCAACGATCGCATCCATATATTCCTTCATTTCCGGATCCACATAACGCTCTTTCCCGCCCCGGGTCACCCTCTCCGGGCGGATGTTCTCAGGCTCGGGAACCTCTTCCACCAGTCTTTCTTCCAGATGGCCGTCTTTATAGACCGTCAGCTGTCCGATTGCCTGCATTCTCGTTCCCGCCTGCGCGATCGGGATCTCTTTCCCCGTCCGGTCTTTCACCGTTCTGTTATAGATTTCATGGGAATGCGCGTCGATGATCATATCCAGCCCCGACAGCTTTTCCGCTATTGCATCACACCTGAACTGGGCTGTGATCGAGCCGTTATTGCCCAGATGAGAGACAAGAATCACATCGTCCGCCCCAGCTTCCCGCACCTCGTCGATGTACTTCTGAAGTGCTTCGGCAAGCCGCTCCCCGGTCTCGTCCGCCAGGAAATCGTACATCGGTTCACCGGCTTCATTCAGAATATCCTTGATCGAAGTTTTTGTAAATGTATCCGGTGCCACTACACCGATAAAACCGATTTTTACATCCCCGACCCCGAGTATCCGCCACGGCTGAAACACCGTCTCTCCCCCTGTCACGCAGAAATTGGCACAGGTATATCCGCAGTCCAGCTCCCCGGCACGGTCATTCAATTCTTCCAATCCATAATCAAACTCATGGTTCCCCGGCACAGCCAGGTCATATCCGAGGCGGTTCATCATCTTTATCAGTTCCGCGCCTTTGGAAATGGCGCCGATCGGACCGCCCTGGATGGCGTCACCGGCATCGATCAGGAGCACATGATCGTACTGCTCCTCAAGCTCCTCTTTATACAGAGCAAGTCCATCGTATCCTATGTTATCCTCAAATGCCACGTGAGCGTCATTTGTATGCAGGATCACAGCAGCTACATCCTCCGGACTGCCGGCCAGGTATCCTGGCTCATCCTGATCCGCAGCTTTGTCAGATCCCTCCGCCAGGACGGTCATTCCGGAAGATGCACAAACATACGCGATGCCCGGGAAGCACAAAAAAGCCCAAAGTATCAATCTCAGAAGTTTATTCATATCAGTGATTCTCTTCTCCCGTTCTAATGGCGCAAAAGCCCTTCCAGCGTCTCAAATAACACATCCGGTTCCACCGGCTTGCTCAGGTGCGCATTCAGGCCTGCCTGCATACTCCGCTGGACATCCTCATCAAATGCATTTGCCGTTAACGCTATGATGGGAATGCTTTTTGCATCCGCTCTGTCCGCCGCCCTGATTCTCCTGGTCGCCTCCAGTCCGTCCATTTCGGGCATCCGCATATCCATCAGAACCGCATCATAATAGCCTTCCTCATGCTCCAAAAACTTTTCAACGGCGATGCGCCCGTTTTCCGCGTGATCTGTCTGGATCTCACGCATGGACAGAACCATAATCATGATCTCGGCGTTTACTTTGACGTCTTCCGCCAGCAATATTCTGCGGCATCTGAGATCCGCCGTTTCCCGGACAAGCTTCGCGTTCTTCTTCTTGAAAGCCTCCCTGAACTCATCAAGCACCGTCCCGGCGAAAAGCGGCTTTGCGGCAAATGTGTCCACCCCTGCCAGCTTCGCCTCATCCGCTATTTCGTCCCAATTATAGGAAGTCAGTATGATCACCGGTGTTTCGGCGCCCACTGCAGCCCGGATCTGCCTTGTCGTTTCTATGCCATCCATGTCAGGCATGCGCCAGTCCACCAGAATCAGGTTATAGGGCTCCCGCCTGGCATGGCGGACCTTCACCATCTGCAGGCCTTCCGCTCCGGAAAGCGCCTTCTCACAGTTCACGCCCACCTGCCCCAGAACAAGCTGGGCATGTTCACAGGCGATCGGGTCATCATCTATCACCAATACGCACAGTTCATGGGGATGCAGAACATTCTCCTCTTCCCCGATGTTTTTGTGATCGCAGTCGATCAGCGTGACCGTGACAGTAAATGTCGTTCCCTTTTGCTTTTCACTCTCTACGGAGATCGTTCCGTTCATCAGCTCAATGAAGCTCCTGGTTATGGCCATCCCCAAACCGGTGCTTCCAAAACGGCTTGTGCTGGAGGAATCCTCCTGACTGAATGCGTCGAACAGCCTGGGGAGATAATCCTGGCTCATCCCAATGCCTGTATCGCTGATGATAAAACGCAGCGTGGTTCTTCCATTGAACCGGGCAACGGCTTCCACGATAAACCTGACACTGCCGCCTGACGGCGTAAACTTGACAGCGTTCCCGAGGATATTGATCATAACCTGCCGCAGCTTCATATCGTCGCCGATATAATAATCGTCGACCGCGCCTTTCACACGACATTCATACGCAATCCCTTTATCCCTGCACTGCCCGCTGATAATCGTATTGACCTGGGCCAGTGTCTTTGCGAAAGAAAACTCTTCATTCTTAACGGTAATACGGCCGGATTCGATGCGGCTCATGTCAAGAATGTCGTTGATGATACTGAGCAGATGCTGTGCAGACAGTCCGATCTTCTCAAGGTGCTCCCGTGTCGTTGCAGAGATGCCGGGATCATTCAGCACGATCCGGTCCAGCCCGATGATCGCATTCATCGGAGTGCGGATCTCATGGCTCATATTAGACAGAAAAGCCGTCTTAGCCTTGTTGGCCTGATTGGCCTCTTCCAGCGCGATACTCAGCGATTCCCGCTGCTGTGCCAGTTCCCGCATCATTTCCTTCTGTTCGGTGATATCGATGAACACACCGATATAAGTGATCGGCGAACCGTCAGGACGACGTGTGGGTTTGCCGACAGCCCGGTACCAGCGGTACCCCCTGTTTTTCGTCAGAAGACGGTACTCTACGTCATAGGTCTTCTTACCTGTATAGTCGGAGATGGTTTCATTATACTCCTTCAGGATGCGTTCCCTGTCATCAGGATGCAGCAGGTCTGACCAGGATTCCAATACGTCCGGAAAGTCATCCGTTCCATGGTATCCGAGCATTCTTCGAAATTCATCGCTCCAGCTGACCCGGACCATCACGCCTGCTTCATCAAAGCTCATCGTCCATTTGCCCGATCCGAGCATCTCATGGATGGTGTCGAGAGACGCAGCTTCATTTTGCAGTTCAGCATACAGGGCATCATGCTCCTTCTCCTGGGTGATGTCGATCGTCACGCCTCTGTACTGCATCGGCCTGCCTTCAGAATCCCGGGACAGCAGTCCTTTGCTGCGGAACCACCGGACCGATCCGTCCTTTCTGCAAAAGCGGAAGTCATAATCCATCATGCGCAGGATGTTCTCATCAAAGACGCTGGCGGTCATATCATCGATCAGAACGCCCCTGTCTTCCGGGTATATCCCCCTCAGGAATGATTCCATGTCATTCGGAAAGTCATTCTGATCAGTATACCCCATCAGCCTGCGGAAGCCGTTTCCCCATTTTACAGACGCCAGAGAGCCGTCCGGCGAAAAGCTGATAACCCAGCTTCCCGCTTTTGTCAGGTCGGTAAGCAGGCGGATCGTTGAGGCCTGTTCTTCGATTATCCGTCTGTCCTTTTCATCGTTTATCCCGTTCATAATGGTTCCCTCATCCGGAATGTCACAGGATCGTTATGGTACTGACCGCAGCCCTCCCGGCAGTGATGGATCACTTGCTCCGGGACTGTCCGCAGCCTTCCCGGCCGCATGCGCCGTTATAAAAGCGATCTATGAAATGAAAATTCATATTGTTGTCGTAATGATATTCCTTCGGAGGAATGTTGTAAACGGTATCCTGAAAGTGCGGGATATCCAGGAAGCTTGTCCAGGTTCCGCCCCATTCAAGGCTGCAGGCCGCCGCAAGCCGGGACAGTCCGGTAAGCGCATAGTACTCCTGTGTC
>CAJOQO010000246.1 GCA_905236545.1 uncultured Lachnospiraceae bacterium | reverse complement strand
TCCGCGGGGCGGATGACCGAACCCGTGTCATCGGAACCGGCCACGAGGTGGATGACCGAACCCGTGTCATCGGAACCGCCCGGGGGGTGGATGACCGTACGCGTGTCATCGGAACCGGCCACGAGGTGGATGACCGTACCCGTGTCTACCGGACCGAGGAGGAAAAGCGCCGTATGGAGGAGGCCTGGCGCAGACAGGTCTATGAGCGCAGAAAGGTTCAGAGTCAGGAGCTTCAGGACGACAGTACCAGTGACCAGCTGTCGGAAGACCTCCCTCTCTCCGGTCTGTTTCGCAGAAAGAAAAAGGAAAGGTGATGATCCATCGGCCTTATCGTGAAGTCAGCTGCCTGCAGCCAGCCAGGCGTGCGGCGTCAGGTGCTGAGATATGAGAAAGGAAAGTATTATGAAACAGATCGACAGCTTTCCGACTCACTCAATAAAGGATCTGGAATATCGGGCAGGACGCGTGTTTCCTTATGGTGCAACCATCATCGGAGATGCTGTGAACTTCAGCATCTTTTCAAAGGAGGCTACGGCCTGCTCTCTGGTTCTGTTCCATCAGGGAGAATATGAGCCGTACGTTGAGATTCCTTTTCCGGAGGAGTTCCGCATCGGTGATGTATACACGATGATGGTCTTCGGGATTAACATCGAAACCATGGAATATGGCTACCGGTTTGACGGACCGTATGACCCGGAACGGGGGCTTCTCTATGACAGGACCAGGATTCTCCTGGATCCGTATGCCAGATCCATCACAGGGAGAAATACATGGGGAAAAGAATCGGATCCGGCTGACCCGTTTCCGCACCGCGGCCAGATCATCATGGAGGATTACGACTGGGGAGAAGACAAGCAGCTGGAGATTCCTTCCAGAGATCTTGTGATCTACGAGACCCATGTGCGATCCACGACGATGCATCCGTCTTCCGGGGTAAAATATCCGGGAACATATGCAGGACTTGTCGAGAAGATTCCGTATCTGAAGGAACTCGGGATCAACTGTGTGGAATTGATGCCGGTCTTTGAATTTGATGAAATGGAATACTCACGTGTGATGAACGGGCGGCGCCTTTATAACTACTGGGGCTACTCAACGGTGGGATTCTTTGCGCCGAAGGCCGGCTATGCCGCTTCCGGTTCCTATGGAATGGAAGTGGATGAATTCAAAAACATGGTTCGTTCCTTCCACCGGAACGGGATCGAGGTGATCCTTGACGTTGTGTTCAATCATACGGCGGAAGGCGGAGACAGGAATAAGTATATTTCTTACCGCGGCATAGACAACCGGATGTACTATCTGCTGGATGAGCAGGGCGGTTACCTGAACTTCAGCGGCTGCGGGAATACCATGAACTGCAACAATGCAGTTGTCCGGAACAGTATTATCGATGCTCTGCGATACTGGGCTTCCTCCTTCCATATTGACGGGTTTCGTTTCGATCTGGCTTCCATCCTTTCCAGAGATGAAGAAGGCCGGCCGATGCCGTCTCCGCCGATTCTTGAAACGATCGCGCATGACCCGGTACTGGGGAGGTGCAAGCTGATCGCGGAGGCATGGGACGCCGGCGGCCTGTACCAGGTGGGAAGCTTTCCTTCCTGGAGACGCTGGTCAGAATGGAACGGCAGGTACAGGGATACCCTGCGCGCTTTGTTAAAGGGAACCGCGGACGCGGCGCCTGAGATGTACCTCCGGATCCGGGGATCGGAGGATCTGTACAGCGTCAGAAGCTCGCAGGCTTCGATCAATTTTGTAACCTGCCATGACGGTTTTACGCTTCGTGATCTTGTATCCTACAATGAAAAGCATAATCTGGAAAACGGGGAAGAGAACCGGGATGGATCGAATGACAACTGCAGCTGGAACTGTGGTGTGGAGGGAGATACAGAGGATCCTCAGATCCTCGCGCTTCGGATGCGGCAGATGAAAAATGCGCTTACGATCCTTCTGACCAGCCGGGGGATCCCCATGCTTCTTGCGGGGGATGAATTCGCGAATACGCAGTCCGGCAACAACAATGCTTACTGCCAGGATAATGAGATCTCCTATCTGAACTGGGAGGATCTGGACCGGAACAGGGATCTGTATGATTACGTCCGGAACCTGATCGCGTTCAGAAAAGCGCATCCGATCCTTCGCAGCACCTCTTATGATTTCAGTCACAATGACACAGGATATCCGGAACTGTCTTTCCACAGCTGCGACCCATGGAATCTGGATGAGCATGCTCCGAACCTGACATTTGCCTATCTGTATGCGGAGGGTACGCAAAAGTATAAGACAGAATCGGACGCTTTCCTGTATATCGCCGTGAATATGCACTGGGAGGCGCATACATTCCATCTGCCGATTATCCCGGCAGGCATGAGGTGGCACCTGGCATTTGATTCATCGGGAGCGTCTTTTGGCCCCGGGCAGGAGAGAGAACTGGAACAGGTACAGGAGTATGCGCTTGGGCCGAGGACATCGGCTGTGCT
>CAJOQO010000245.1 GCA_905236545.1 uncultured Lachnospiraceae bacterium | reverse complement strand
GAAGAAGCGCTTTTGCGGTACGGATCGGATAGATCATCTGCCTCCTGCTTTGTGGCGGACTGCTGTTCTATAGGAGTGCTCGCGTTTATGGCTATTATCAGCCCCGCTTTATGAGATAAGGATAGCAGAGATGAGCATGTCTGACAAACACTATGAGATAATGGAAGAAGCCAGGTTTATGGGCAGAGGGGTGATTTTCACTTGACTAATCATTCTTCCTGAGTGATGTATGACAGTACGAGGAGACAACCTATGACGTCCCACAGGACGTCAGTAAGTCGGATATCTGCAGAAAAAGTGGCTGCAGGGAGGAGGAGCAAACATGCAGAACCGGAACAAACGCTATATCGAAAACGAGATGAAGCACCTCGCCGACCTCGTTGAGGACCTGACAGGGAAGAGCGAGATTTCCCTGCTGCGGGGATCCTTCGCGAACCGCCGGACGAAGGCGCTCCTGTCTGTCCTGGACCGGGCCGAAACGGAGTTCGGTAAGCCCGTGATCAAAACACTGGTTCATGCAGAGCTGCGCCCGCTTGTCACATACAACAGCATTAACCAGGATGATGACCTGACCATTGGTGCCGCGCTCTGGATCCTTGACAGGATGCGGGGGACGGAGCAGTTCCTGGAGATGGAGAAAATGCTGCCCGATCTGATGGGAGAGGATGCCTTTTTCCTCCCGACTGATTTCAGCCACCCATGTTTCTCAAATGAGCTGATCAACACGGTCATGTATGTGTTGAAGTACAAACACAGGGAAAAGCGCGGCGGCCAACCGGTTACGGACTCAGAGCTTGCCAGCGAGGCGGCAGCCAGGGGAGAGCGGGCGGAGGAGGCATACACGAAACTGATGGACATGCTTCCGGAAGAAGAGGTGCAGAAGGCCTGCATTGCCTTCAAGGAAAAGCAGTGGGAACTGCTCGGACGGTACATCCGGTGCGACCGGTGGCTGGATAATAGATTAAAACAAATCCCTGCGGATCCGGTAATCCCGTTTGCAGCATCACCGTTGCCCCTGATGGGATCGGGATTACAGGTGATACCGGAAACAGAGAAAGAGAAAATCTGTTCGCTTAAAGCCAGCCTTCCAAGGCTTTTCAGCGATTACCTTCAAATGAACCGGAAACAGATACTCAGGGAAACCGGGAGCAGGGTGATGGCGGACGAGCTTGCGGGGTTTACTATAGATGATCCCTACGAGATCTGCTATGCCGTCTACTACCTGATCGGAAAAGGGGATGACGCGCCATGGCTGGTTTCCTCCGGATCGCATCTGTGCGAGTTTGCAGTCCACATGCTTCCCTGGTTTGTGGATCATACGAACTGGGACGATGATGACTGGGATAACTGGACGTTCGGACTGACTTACAACGCCAACGGATGGCTGGAGGAAGAGCCACCGGAAGAAGAGGTGGATTTCTACCATACGAAGCATCAGGGCCAGACGCTTGCCCAGATCGTATACGGACTTAGCCGGGGTATCGTCCCGGTCGGGAAGCACCCATTTGAGAAAGAGCGTAAGAAGCTGATTGAAGAGGGGATGGACGAACGGACCGCACGGAAAGTCATCGACATGGCGGAGATGCTGTTCCTCCGGGAGTTCCAGGCACAGGTGTACAAGCCCTTTGAATGGGAGAAGGAAGAGGAACCCGTACCGGACGGTGATCTGGAAGAATCTCCTGCAGAAGAGAAGGAACAGAAACAACAACCGGAGGCAGAATCACCTGAAGAGCTGAAAAAAGCAAAGAATGAGATCAAGGCACTCCGGGAGGCGCTGTACAGGGAGCGCCGTGAAGCAAGCGATGAACGCGCCAAATACGAACATGAGCTGAAAACGCTGCGCATGGAACACAGGGAACTGGCAGACCTGAGGACGCTGGTATTCAATTCCAACAGAGAAGACCAGAAGAAGGTTGAGAAAACGGAGAGGCAGTACACCTTCCCCTACGAGACGAGGAGGCGCACAGTTGTCTTCGGCGGCCATGATTCCTTCCTTCGCGCGTTCAAGCCGAAGTTCCCTGATGTGAAATTCGTAGATGCCAGGAACATGACCTTCAGCCCGGAGATCATCCGGAACGCTGAGGTAGTATGGATACAGAACAACTGCATATCCCATCCGCAGTACTGGAACATTGTGAAGAACTGCAAGCAGGCGGGCGTGCAGATGCGGTACTTCGGTTTCGCAAGTGCGGAAAAGTGTGCGGAGCAGCTTGTCACGGAAGACGAGAGGAACTGACCATCTGTCACCACCTGAACTGATGGCGCGAAGGATGTGACTCGTACAGTTACATTGAAGCAGGCTCAGAATGACTGGCAGAGTGATACACCATATAGATTGACATCTGTATTGTCAGATACAATCAGCAGAAAAACATGCGTTTATAGATGAGTGCAGGTACAGGAAGGAGGGAGCCACGATGAAGACATTAGGATTCCGTCTGGCGGAAGCCAGAAACAATTTCGGTCTTACACAAAAGCAGGTGGCGGAAAGGCTGTACATCACAACTCAGGCGATCAGTTCCTGGGAAAGCGGCAACTCTGTTCCGGACACAGAGAAATTGCCGGAGATTGCAAATCTCTACGGAGTTACAACCGACTGGCTGCTTTCCGGGAAAGAACCGTCAGAGGAGATCCTGGAGGTGACTTCAAACCTCTCTGACCGGCTTTTCAGTGAAGCCCGGATGGCGACTTATGTCAGCGCGTATTGCAATGCGAAACACTTATATCAGACGAAGAGGGCACTGGCCTTCGCAAAAGAGAAGCATAACGGCCAGTACCGGAAAACCGGCCACGGAGATGAACGGGTGCCGTATATCTACCATCCGCTTCTGCTTACCTGCCATGCGCTGGCACTGGGACTGGAAGAAGATGATCTCCTGTCGGCGTGCCTTCTCCACGATGTCTGCGAAGACTGCGGGGTGAAGCCGGAAGAGCTTCCGGTGAATGAAGAAACAAGAGAAGCTGTCAGGCTTCTGACAAAGCCGGAGGGATTCCGGAAGACGGAAAAGGAGTATCGCGTGTACTACGATGGGATCAGCGGAAACAGGATCGCCATCATGGTGAAGCTGCTCGACCGGTGCCAGAACATTTCCAGCATGGCGAACTGCTTTACGGATGAACACATGGCGGAGTACATCATGGAGACTCAGGATTATATCCATCCGATGATGAGCAGAGCACGGGACGAGTATCCACAGTATTCCAACCAGTTCTTCCTGATCAGATATCACATGAACAGTGTGCTGGAAGCGATGCGGCATCATATGCGTTCTTACATGGAGGCAGCGAAATGAAGGATATCGTTCTTTGCGATTGGAAGAGGGAAGGAATCGTAGTAAAATGCTATCGAGGTGCGGCTTCTCTTCGATTTATTCCGATAGCAGAAGCTGACAGGGAGTTTAAACCGATGCAAATCCATGCGCATCCGGCCGGAGGCACTTAGTCAACGTCAAATCATATTTGACGTTGACTATAGCACCGGTACATAAGGGACCATGGCAGCAGCGGTTTCGCATGGAACAGGAGTAAAGAACATGCTTCCTATGATATTGAAGATGACAGCTGTCACAATGCTGTCTGTACTGCTGACAATGCTGGTGTGGATACGCACCGAGGGGAAAGAGATGACTGCGGCCAGAAAGACAGCCATCGGCCTGGTCTATGGTCTGTTTGCTGTGCTCTCTACCCACTTTGGGGTGGACTACAGTCATATGATGCTGAATGTACGCGATCTCGGACCACTTTCAGCGGGACTTTTTTT
>CAJOQO010000244.1 GCA_905236545.1 uncultured Lachnospiraceae bacterium | reverse complement strand
CAGGAAGACAGCCATTCCCTGCAGAGAACGAGGCAGTTCAGCCGGAAACACCTGAGGAAACGGAGGCACGGCAGACAAAAGATCCTGCTGTGGGTGAAAGTGAAACCGTCAAGTCGCAGCCGCAGACAGAAGGCAGTACCAGTCAGCCGGAGAGACCTGCAGAAACAGAAACGAAGCAGACAGAAGTGAAACCGGCACCGCAGCCCGGGCTGGTGTCCCCACCGGCACCGCAGCCCGAACTGGTTCCCCCACCGGCACCACAGTCTGAAACGGAGCCAGCCCAGGCTCCAACCGGGACAGTGAAGCCGGAAACCGAACCGGCACCAGGCAGCAATGATACAGCACGGACAGAAGAGTCATCAGAAACGGAAGATGAGTGGTTTTCAGAATACAGCCAGACAGAGTTCTTTTCCGAGTATGACGAGACGGAGACAGAGACAGAGACGATCGGGATCGACACCTCTATCTGCGGAACTGACCTATACGGTGATGGCTCCTGGGATTATGGCAGCTATGGAGGCAGTACCTGGTGGGATCCCAGCTGGTATATCACATCGAAATACCGGTTCCGGCAGGTGGACAAGGTGATCCTGACAGCCGGAGGGGAGGCGGTTGATGTAATGGAAGAGGCGAAGGCAGATTCTGATGAAGTCGGCAGGATCCCGCAGTTTGGCGTTGCATATCTTCTTCAGGAGGAAAAGAACGGCTGGCTGTATATCGAATCCGGTGAGGTCAGGGGTTTTGTACAGGCCGGTTCTCTTAAGAAGGAAAAAGAGGAAGGCGGGCTGGCAGAAATCGTCGGGGATGAAAATCTCGCCACGGCGAAGGCGTTGTGTGAGAAGTCAGATAATGATGCTTACACCCACACATTAACTACCGTGCAGGATGTGACAGTTCCGAAAGAATACGCGGTGCTGATCCGTCCGGAGGACATTCATGAATACGCGGACGAAAGGTCCCGGGTTGTCGGAAAAGGACAGTCCGGGGCTTTGGTATGTGTGCTCGAAACGTCGGAGAACGGATGGGACTTTGTGGAATCCGGAAATGTGCGCGGGTTCATTCCTCCGGAAAACCTGGTTGCCGGAGAGAACGCGGAGAAGATGGTGGAAAACACCGGAGAGACAACCTTCTTTGGCATCAGACAGGAACTGGATCCGGAGGAGAACCGGTCATTTTACTACACGCTCACATCAACCCAGACAGCAGCGGATGAGCTCGGACAGGAGATCGCGGACTACGCGGCGTCATTCGTTGGAAGGCTTGGCTACGTCTGGGGTGGAAATGACCTGTCGGGCGGCACGGACTGTTCCGGTTTTGTACAGGCGGTATATGCGTCATATGGTGTGAGCCTTCCAAGGCTGGCCCAGGAGCAGGGCTGCTGCGGACAGGAGGTCAGGAACCTGGAAGATGCGAGAGCGGGCGACGTGGTCTACTGGGGAGGAGGTCCGCATGTAGGGATCTACCTGGGAGACGGAAAAGTCGTTGAATGCCACGGAAATGAATCCAATACGCTGCAGAACCCGGGCCCGGGTCCGACGATTCGGAATGTCGGATATATGGAGATCTCCTCCATCCGCAGGTACCTGATTGAAGCTCCTGACATGCAGGGCTCCGGCGGGAACCGGACAGACCCGACACCGTATTCCACAAAACAGCTGGAACTGATCTGGGCGATTGTGGCGCAGGAAGACAACGGAAGCTATGAGGGGGCACTTGCGGTGATTTCCAGCGCGATGAACCGCACGGAATCCCCGAAGTGGGGATACGAAGGCGGAAATGCGCTGTCCCAGCTGACTGCCGCCGGCCAGTACTGTTACTCCAACGACAGCTACTGGATCCCGCGTCTGGACGGAAATGTCCCGGCGTATGTGAAGCAGGCGGTTCATGACTGCCTGAACAGCGGCATCCGAAACCATACACATACGAGCTTCCGGAGCACCAGGGGAAAGGTGACCGGAGATGATGCGGTGCAGGTCGGAGGGAACTGGTACTTCGATTCATAAGGGATGAGGAAACCTGTCGTAACACGCCGATATGGCAGGTCGCAGTACGACGATTGAACCTGTCGCAGCACGACTTGCCGGAAGGAAATCATAATACAGAGGTGATTGAAAGAGGCAGGAAAGAAAGGAGCGCAGATGAAAAGGAAGAAGACAGTAATCTATGCCGGGGCAATTGTCCTGATCGTGGCAGCCGGCATCCTGATGCAGTATGGGATCCGGTGGACATCCGGATTTTTCTCCGGACAGATCAGGGACAAGTTCTCGCGGCCGCCGGAGATTATGACAGAAACGGCGGGTTCGGAGGAAGAAGGCAGGTTCATTCTCGCTATGGCGGGAGAAACCGAGATGGAAGCGCCTGCGGCATCCGCTGGGACGGGGGGATTCCCAGGAGAAAATGAGATCACGGTATCTGCCGGACAGAATATGGATGAGGATGCTGCCGCGGAGGCCTCGCATATAGCACAAACCAGGGCTACCCTGGACGGCCTTACAGCCTACCATAACGCGAACACTCCGGAGGTGACCGGAGACAAATCGGATCTGCAGGCATTCGTAGGGGACAGGAACCAGAGTTTTGTCAACGCGGTGTTGAATTTCCTCTATGCCTATTACAGGGACCGGTATCTGGTGCAGGAGATCCATTTGCTGGAGAAGGTGGAGGAGAAGGATGGGATTCTGACGTACCGGATGGAACTGTATCTGTCTCAGGGTCGGAACAACGGATATACGGTTTTCCTGTGCAGTTATGACACGAAAGAGGATGTGTACACGATTTTCAATATCAGAAATGCCGTCGGGAAGTGAAGACCGGGATCTTCCCTGTTGCGTTTTATAGAAAAGAAAGAAGGAGAACAGCATGAGAAAGAAGAAAAAGAACCTGCCCATGATCCTGGCGGTCGTGGTAGGGATCCTGGCACTGGTACTGGTTACGTTTGGGCGGTATATGATCTCCGCCAATAAGAACAGAACCGCAGAAACGGAGAAAAGCTCGGAAACGGAACGGAAGGATTATGAGGTTCTGATCTACAAGACCAGCGCCGCAACAATTGAATTTGATAAGAAGTGGCTTAAGGAGGACCTGGATGACGAGACACACCTGAAGATCAGGGAAGACACTTATGTAACCCTGCTGGTCACGCCAGATGAGCGGCAGATTCTTACTTCCGTGGACATCGTGGATGTGAAGGAGCATTTCACACAGGTGGAAAGCCTGATCCGGCCGACCTCAAAGGGAAGCTTCCGGGTCATTTTCACAATGCCGCCGGCAGACATCATGATCAACTTCAATTTTGACGAGGAAGCACCGCCGGAAACAGAAGCGGAGATACCTGAGATGGAACTGGAGACGGAACCGCAGTCAGAAGGCCCGCCATACGGGCTGACGCTGCATGGCTTGACCGCTGACATCATCACATCTTACAACGGAGAATTCGATGACACCTGGTTCCTGCAGCAGCTGGGTGACGCGCTCCACATCGATATGGAAAGCTCTGCCTACCATAACGTGACGGACGTGACATTTTCGAAGGAAGATTATACCGGCGACAAGGATGCGGACAAAGTATACCACTACATCTACTTCAACGATGATCCGGACAGGAAGCTGCTTTCGACCTATTACATGAAGGACAACGCTTACGTGTTCACGCTTGTCGCTGAGGAACAGGAGGAGTCTGAGACAAATGCTCCGGCCGAAGGCGGCGCGGCAGCAACAGGTACAGGCGCAGTCGCAGCCGGATATACCGCTGCGGGAAGTGCACCGGTTACCTACAGCGCACCATCAGCCGGGTATGGAAATACCTCTTCCGAATCCATTGAGACGTCTTTTGATATCCTGTCCGTTTCTACCAACCTGATCGCGTTCTGTGGCGGGAAAGAGGATTTTTACCAGGCCTGCTTTGATTATGTAATTGAGAGCGGGAAAACCGGAGTGATCGTCGGTACGATGAGCGGCTATGAGATCGATCCGGAAGAGAAGAAAGCCGACTTTAAGATCAGTCTGAATATCGGAGGAGCAATCACGGGAACCTATGACAAGGGAAAGAACAAATACAGCTTTTCCGGGCTTTGAGAAGGGAGGATTTCATGGGCAGAAAGAACAGAAACGCCAGAAGCCGGAATGCCGGAATGAAAGGCAGGGCAAAGCGGTTTGCGGGTGAATTCCTCCCAAAGGAGATCCTCCGGGATCTCAGGGAGGATTTTGCGTCAGCGGATCAATACCCTGCGGACGATGACTGGGATGATGACCTGAATATTGAGGTGATTGAAGTCAGGCCGCGTGGTGTGAACCCGCTGCACGAGGATCCCTGGAATGATCAGGACTTTACTGAGAGTGTGCCTGAGACATCACAGGATCCGGATCAAAGCGCGGATGGAATCACCAATGCAACGACACCTGAAGCGCAGGATGAAAAGACGTCCGAAGGATCTGAAAGCAGAAACAGTTCCTTCAGTGGAAAAGTCAGGTTATTCAGGAAATGCCT
>CAJOQO010000243.1 GCA_905236545.1 uncultured Lachnospiraceae bacterium | reverse complement strand
GCTGACAGAGAAGGCTGGAACATCCTTGACGAGCAGACCGGTGATTTCACCGAGGCCGGCGGACAGGAAGTTATGGAGTCCTTCTGCAAGTCCTATGACGGACAGTTCAATGTTGTTGTATGCCAGAACGATAACGAAGCATTCGGCGCCATGACCGCGATGGACAACGCCGGTGTCTCCTACGGCCCGAACGGCGATGTTGTCCTGATCTCCTTCGACGCCTGCACGGCTGGTCTGGAAGATGTCAAGGATGAGAAGATCACCGCTGACTTCGAGTGCAACCCGCTGGCAGCTCCGTTTGTTGAGGAAGTCATCAAGCAGCTGGAGAATGGCGAGGAGCCGGAAAAGGAAGTCTTCATGGTCGAGCATTGGTATGGACTTGACGATGCAGCTGTTGATTTCGAGATCGATGGAGAGCCTCAGGAAGTCACCGTCGTAACGGATGAAATCATCGAAGCGCAGTATTGATTCCTTCCGGGAAAAGCGTTCCTGCCATTGTGACAGGGAACCCTGACCGTACATCGGAAACGATGTGCGTAACCGGAACTTCGGAATGAAAGTTTTCAGGGGCCCCCATTATCGGGGGCCCTTCCTTTTAGGAAAGGAGCAGACAGATGGAGGAAAAGGTTGTATTGACCGCCAGGGGCATTACAATGACATTTCCCGGTGTCAAGGCCCTGGAGAACGTTGACTTTACGTTGAGGCGGGGTGAGATCCACGCGCTTATGGGCGAGAACGGGGCCGGAAAGTCTACGTTGATCAAGTGCCTGACAGGGATAAACGACTTCGAGTCCGGTGAGATCCATATCGACGGAATCTCCGGGCCCGTGAAGAATCATTCAACCAGAGAAGCCCAGAACGTGGGCATCTCAACCGTATATCAGGAAGTGAATCTCTGCCCGAATCTCTCGGTCGCGGAGAATCTTTTCATCGGAAGAGAACCGATGACCAGGCTTCGCACGATCGACAGGAAGTCCTATAACAGCAGATCCCAGAAGATCATGGATGAGCTGGGAATCTCTGTCGATGTGACACAGAATCTTGAAAACTATTCTCTCGCGATTCAGCAGATGGTAGCGATCGCGAGAGCTGTTGATATGGAATGTAAGGTGCTGATTCTGGATGAGCCGACCTCCTCCCTCGATGATGAGGAAGTGGAGAAGCTCTTCGTCCTGATGAGAAGGCTCAGGGACCAGGGAGTCGGCATCATCTTTGTTACGCATTTTCTGGAGCAGGTGTACGCGGTCTGCGACAGGATCACCGTGCTCCGGGACGGACATTTCGTCGGAGAGTATCCAATCGCGGATCTGCCCCGTGTGAAGCTCGTCGCGGCTATGATGGGAAAGGATCTGAACGACCTGGAGGATATCCAGAAGGAGAGCACCGACGCAACCCATTCGCCTCTGGAGATCCGGGCGAAGGGACTTGGACATTCAGGTACCGTCAAGCCGTTTGACCTTGATATCCATAAAGGCGAGGTCGTCGGAATCGCAGGCCTTCTGGGTTCCGGACGCTCCGAGCTTGCCCGCGCGATCTATGGCGCGGACAAGGCGAATACGGGAACGCTTGAGGTAGACGGAAAGGAAGTAAGGATCAACCAGCCGATCGATGCGATGAACCTTGGAATGGGGATGCTGCCGGACGACAGAAAGGCGGAAGGCATCATCGAGGATCTCTCGATCCGGGAGAACATCATCCTTGCGCTGCAGGCGAGAAGGGGGATGTTCCGTCTCCTGTCGAGAGCAAAGCAGGAGCAGATCGCGGACGAGATGATCGAGACGCTTCAGGTTAAGACACCGAGCAGAGAGACTCTGATCAAGCAGCTGTCGGGCGGCAATCAGCAGAAGGTCATCCTTGGCAGGTGGCTTGCGACGAATCCTGATTTCCTGATTCTGGATGAGCCGACTCGAGGCATCGATGTCGGAACCAAGGCGGAGATCCAGAAGCTGATCCTGAAGCTGGCATCCGAGGGAAAGAGCATCCTCTTCATCTCGTCGGAGATCTCCGAGATGCTGCGTACCTGCAGCCGGATGGCAATCATGCGCGACGGAGAGAAGGTCGGTGAACTGGATCATGAGCTGACACAGGAAAACGTTATGAAAGCAATTGCGGGAGGTGAACAGGAATCATGAAAAAGAAAACTCTGTTTGGCCGGCTGAGCAGTTCGAACCTGCTTCTCCCGATCGTATCCCTGATCCTGGTCATGGCGGTAAACATCGTTTTTGATATCGCGTCAGGCAACAATCCGTTTTCGTTCTTTATGATCACACTGCAGAATACGACGAGCAACGGAGTCGTTCTGTATGGCCGTATCATCGATATCCTGAACCGCGGAAGTGAAGCGGCGATCCTGGCCATCGGCATGACGCTGGTGGTATCTTCCTCCGCAGGTACGGATATTTCCGTCGGCTCCGTGATGAGCCTGTGCGCAAGCTTCTGCTGCATGCTCCTTGCCGGATACGGCGTTTCCTCCACGAATGAGCTTGCGGTTCCGCTGGTCGTCGGCGTCCTGGGCGGTATCCTGATGGGAGTTGTCTGCGGCGCGTTTAACGGGACTTTGGTTGCGGTCTTCCAGATCCAGCCCATGGTGGCAACTTTGATTCTGTATTCCGCGGCCCGCGCGATCGGTCTTCTTCTGTGCAATGACCTGATCGTGTATGTCAGGAATGACGCCTATGCATTTTTCGGCGGCTTCCTCGGGCCGATTCCGACACCGATCCTGATTACGGCGCTGTGTGTCATCGTTATGAGCCTGGTGCTCCGCAAGACTGCTCTGGGGATGTACATTCAGTCAGTCGGCATCAACCGCCGGGCCAGCCGGATCTCAGGACTGAACTCCACGAGGATCATCTTCCTGACCTATGTTCTTTGCGGCATGTTTGCCGGGATCGCAGGAATCGTGAATTCTTCCAGGATCACATCCGCCGACTCCAACAATATCGGGCTCTATCTGGAGATGGACGCGATTCTTGCGGTCGCGCTCGGCGGAAACAGCCTTGGAGGCGGACGGTTTAATCTTGCGGGCTCCATCATCGGCGCCTACACGATTCAGGCGATTACCACGACCCTGTATGCGCTTGGCGTTTCTACGACACAGGCTCCGGTCTTCAAGGCGATCATCGTCATCCTGATCGTTGCGATCCAGTCCGAACCGGTGAAGGCATACATGAAGAAGAGACAGGCCATCAAGGCCGCATAAGGAGGTGAAGGGACATGAAAAACAAAAAAGCCGGTATTAACAGTAATACGATCCTTCTCCTGATCACGATCGGTCTGTTCTTCGTATTGTACGCGGGCGGATGCATCGCTTACGGTTCCAAGGGATTCACTCATCTGCAGACATTCCTGAATATCCTGATCACCAACGCAGGCCTGATCTGTGTTGCCTGCGGTATGACTCTGGTTATGCTGACGGCCGGAATCGATATTTCCGTCGGCGCCCTGGTTGCCATGGACTGTATGATGCTTGCAGTCGGAATGAGGAGCGGAATCAACGCCGTGGTGATGATCCTGATTGTCCTTGTGGTGGGAATCGCCTTTGGATGCCTTCAGGGGTTTTTGATCGGCTATCTGAAGATACAGCCTTTCATCGTATCGATGGCGGGAATGTTCTTCTGCCGCGGCATGACGGCGGTGATCAGCACCGAGCAGGTTTCGATCACAAAGGATATCAGCGAGACATTCTATAACCTCGCAAACCTGAAGATCGTCATTCCCTTCGGCGGATACGCGAACAAGAAGGGGATGATCATGCAGCCCTATATCCGGATCACCGTTGTGATAGCGCTGCTGGTTCTTCTTCTTGTCTTCCTGATGCTCCGCTACACAAGATTCGGCCGTTCCCTGTACGCAGTCGGCGGCAATGCGACATCGGCAGCCATGATGGGACTGAATGTCAAGTCGATCAAGATGAAGGTTCATGTTCTGTGTTCCTTCCTCGCGTCGATCGGCGGCATCTGCTACTGTCTGAACACAATGGCAGGTTCTGTCTCGCAGGCGCTGGGGCTGGAGATGGACGCGATCTCATCCGCCGTCATCGGAGGTACGCTTCTGACGGGCGGCGTAGGCAATGTGTTCGGAACCTTCTTCGGTGTCCTGATCAATGGTACGATCTCCTCGATCGTGAAAACAAACGGAAAGCTTGCCAGCTCCTGGCCGAACATTCTGACCGCGATCCTGCTGTTCGTCTTCATCGTGATTCAGAGTATCTTTGCTGCTGTCCGTAAGCGCGGCAAATAATGAAAATACTTCGTACCCTTGCATCCGTGATCCTGTCAGGCCTTGTCCTGGCAGGATCATGCGGCTGCGGAAGGCAGGCCGGCGTCGGGGAAGATCAGACAGGAGCAGGATCGGCCGCCGGTATGGACCGGGAAAAAACAGATCAGCCTGAAGCACCGGAAACGGAGCTGCAGGGTCAGGACTGCTATATCAACGCGGACGGGATCGTGATCCGGCGGGGCAGACAGCTTACGATCGGTTTTTCCCAGATCGGGGCGGAGTCTGACTGGCGCCTTGCAAGCAGCGCTTCCATGGAGAACACCTTCCGCATCGATAACGGGTATAACCTGATCTTTGACAATGCGCAGCAGAAACAGGAGAATCAGATCAAGGCGATCCGCGAATTCATCGATCAGGGGGTCGACTATATCGTACTTGATCCGATCGTGGAAACCGGGTGGACTTCTTCCCTGAGAGAGGCGGAAGAGGCAGGGATCCCGGTGATCATCGTGGACCGTGAGGTCCGTCCGGAGGATGAGAATCTTTATACCGCATGGCTGGGATCCGATTTCCGGCTGGAGGGAGACAGGGCATGTGCCTGGCTGGAGGCGCTGCTGAACGAAACTTCCGCGGACGGTCCGGTAAACATCCTGCATATCCAGGGAACGATGGGATCATCCGCCCAGATCGGGCGGTCCGAGGCTCTGTTCGACGCGGCAAAGAAAAACGGATGGAATATCCTGCAGAGTGTTTCCGGTGATTTTGTCCAGGCAAAAGCGAAGGAGGTCGCTGAAAATGCGCTGAAGCAGTTCGACGGCGGGATACAGGTTGTCTACTGTGAAAACGACAACATGGCCTATGGGGTGATAGAAGCGCTGGAAGAAGCCGGGATTACCCCCGGAACCAGGGTGAGCCGGGGCGAGGTGGTGATCATCTCCTTCGATTCGGCCGCGGAAGGACTTGCATTTACCATGGATGGAAAGATTGCGGTGGATACAGAATGCAATCCTCTGTACGGACCGCCGCTCAGCCGCCTGATCCTGTCTCTTGAGACAGGAGAGCAGGTGAAAAAGAAAAACTATTATGAGGAGGGGCAGTTCAGCACGTCTGAAGGGATCAGCACAGTGACTGTTGACGGTAAGGAATATCCGGTAACGATGGTAACGGAGGAGCTGATCCGGAAGAGGGCATATTAGCCGGATGAAACAGACATAATACAGAAACCAGAAAAGTCATCAGAAAAGACATCAGAAAAGTCATTTGCCTGCGCTGTCAGCAGCGAAAGCAAATGACTTTGTCTTTTACGGTTAAATCTGTTTTAGCAAAACTGCAGGATCAACGAACCTGTGGGATCAACGAACCTGCAGGATCAACGAATCTGTGGAATCAATGGAACTGCCGGTCAACATAGCTGCCGGATCACTTCAGGAAGACGGACCGGTTGTAGGGCGTATTGATATAGAAGGGAACAGCCTTCGGTGAAGTATAGTTCAGCACATCATGGTCAACATAGTTGCGGAACTCAAGAGCCGAGACTTTTCTTCCATATCCCTTTCCATATGTCGTGGTATCTATGTAGTACCTGTTCTTTCCGTTTTTCCTGCGGACAACAGCGAAGGTTTCCAGGTCGTATCCACTGTCTTCGCCGTAGATGAACAGGCTCTCATTGGACATGTACTGCCAGTAGCTCAGGACTCCCTTTTTGTCGTACCAGACGAAGTCAGAGCAAACGCCGAGCTGCTGTCCGATGGAGATCTTCTTGTTCTTATAGCGGTAAAGGACATAATGCCGGTCTCCGTCCGGGGTGACCACATTCACCAAAAGCTCCGGGATCCCGTTCTTATCCAGATCCAGGGCGGTGAAATTGTCGGCCTGGGCTTTGTCCCCGCTGTCTGTGTATGTGACATAGGTATTCATCAGGAAGGTGTTGTACGCCTTGATCGCTTTCTTATAGGTTCCGGACCTTCTGCGGACTTTAATCGAGCAGGTAAACTTCATCCCTGCATATCTGGCCGTGATCTTAGCGGTTCCTGTCCGTTTTGCCCTGACAACGCCGGAGGAGGAAACCGAAGCGACCCTGCTTTTTGAGGATGTCCAGCTGGCTTTCACCTTCTTTCCGTCCTCGTACAGATACAGATGGATCTTTTTTCTTCCGCCGCTTGTATACAGGTTTACATGGGATTTGCTGAGTCTGACCGATGAAGCGGATGCGCGGAATGACGGCATCAGGGCAATGATGGCGGTTAAGACGAGCAATGCCGGAATCAGCAGCAGGATGCGTTTGTGTGTTATCGTTTTCATACTCTCATATCTCCCTTCTGCGTTTCAGGATCTGTTCTGCAGGATCAACGGCAGTTCTTGAACAGCTGCCCCTGTTCTTACTATACCATATCAGCCGTCCGGCGCGCCACAGTATTTGTCTGAAGTTCTTCTTTGCCGACTGGTGACCTGCAACATCACTTTTGCTTTTCTTCCGGTTGGGGATGTAGTAAACTGAGTTCGGTGTAAATGGAGCATGTATCTGTTCAGAACAGGAGGAAATAATGGGTGATTCAAAGGTTCGCACCAGTCTGGTCATCATGGCAGCCGGGATCGGAAGCCGTTTTGGCCAGGGCATCAAACAGCTGACCAGCTTTGGGCCGGGAGGCGAGATTATCATGGATTACTCAATCTATGACGCGATTCAGGCAGGATTTGACCGCGTTGTGTTTGTGATCCGGAAGAATCTGGAGAAGGACTTCCGTGAAGTGATCGGAAACCGTATCGAAAAAGAAATCGATACCGCATATGTGTTTCAGGAGAAGGAGGATCTGCCGGGCGGATACTCCTGTCCGGCAGGAAGAGAGAAGCCCTGGGGAACAGGGCATGCTATCCTTGCGTGCCGGGGCGTGGTCAGGGAGCCGTTTTGTGTGATCAACGCAGATGATTATTACGGGAAAAACTCTTTTCTCCAGATCCACGACTGGCTCGCGGCCGAAAAGAAGGACGATCCTTCGGATCCTATGCCGATGTGTATGTCAGGGTTTGTGCTGAAGAATACGCTTTCCGAGCATGGCGGTGTGACCCGCGGCATCTGCAGTGTTGATCAGAAAGGGCGTCTCATCGGGATAGACGAGACTAAAAACATCGTAAAATGCGGGGACGGATGTGAGGCCCCCGGCAAAGACGGGGCGGCCAGGGCGCTGGATCCTTCCTGCCTGGTTTCCATGAATATGTGGGGATTCGAACCGGAATTCCTGGATGTGCTGCAGGATGGCTTCACCGCCTTCCTGGGAAAGCATCTGGGAGGGGAGAGTGAGAATACGGCGGAGTATCTGCTCCCGACAATCGTAGATGCCATGCTTCATGAAAACAGGGCGCAGGTCACGGTTCTTCCGACACAGGATAAGTGGTTCGGCGTTACCTATCATGAGGATATTCCTGCCGTAAAGGAGAGCTTCCTGAAACTTGTGGAGGAAGGCGCTTATCCCGCGAAGCTCTGGGGATAATCCGCTTTCAGAATCATCTTTACTTTGACAGATTTACAGAAAGAAGAGAAGGAATGAAGATTGGTTTTGATAATGTCAGGTATCTGAAGATCCAGTCTGAACACATCCGGGAGCGGATCGGAAAGTTCGGCGATAAACTCTATCTCGAATTCGGAGGCAAGCTGTTTGACGATCTGCACGCCTCCCGTGTACTCCCCGGCTTTGCTCCGGACAGCAAGCTGCAGATGCTTTTGCAGCTTAGGGATCTGTCGGAGCTTGTCATCGTGATCAGCGCGGAAGATATCGTAAAAAACAAGATGCGCGGAGATATCGGCATCCCGTATGACGAGGATGTGCTGCGGCTTGCGTCCAAATTCGAAGACCGGGGACTGTATGTAAGCTCTGTGGTGATCACGCATTATACCGGTCAGGAGGCTGCGACATCCTTCAAGGAAAAGCTTGAGAAAAAGGGATTCCATGTGTATCTTCACTACATCATCGAAGGATATCCGTCCAATGTGGAGCAGATTCTTTCTGAGGACGGTTTCGGAAGAAATGACTATATCGAAACCACGAGACCTCTGGTGGTAGTAACCGCGCCCGGACCGGGATCGGGAAAGATGGCAACCTGCCTGTCCCAGCTGTATCACGACAACAAACGTGGCATCAAGGCCGGATACGCGAAGTTTGAAACCTTCCCGATCTGGAATATCCCTCTGAAGCATCCGGTCAATCTTGCCTATGAAGCGGCCACGGCGGATCTGAACGATGTGAATATGATCGATCCGTTTCATCTGGAGGCATATGGTGAGACAACGGTCAATTACAACCGGGATATCGAGATATTTCCGGTACTTGCGTCCATGTTTGAAGGAATCTACGGGGAGAGTATCTATAAGTCTCCGACGGATATGGGCGTCAATATGGCCGGTATGTGCATTTCTGACGATGAGGTGGTCTGCCAGGCCGCATGCCAGGAGATTATCCGCCGGTATTATTCCACAGTCTGCAAGGTCGTGAACGACGAGGCGAGTGAGGAGGAGGTCTATAAGATCCGTCTGCTTATGAAGCAGGCAAAGATCACGACAGATGACAGGAGGGTTACGGTGTTTGCGAAGAAGCGGGCGGATGATACGGGAGTTGCCGCCGCGGCCATCGAGCTGTCTGACGGTACGATCATCACCTCCAAGACGACGGATTTTCTTGGCGCGAGCGCTGCACTTCTTCTGAATGCCCTTAAGCACCTTGCCGGCGTGGATCACAGCGTTAAGCTGATCTCCCCGGAGGAGATCGTTCCGATCCAGGATCTGAAGGTGAGGTTTCTGCATGGGAAGAATCCGCGCCTGCACACGGATGAGGTTCTTATCGCTCTGTCGCTGGCGGCCCGTTCGGATCTCAAGGCAAGAGAGAGCCTCGAGCAGCTTCCAAAGCTGAGGGGATGCCAGGTCCACACATCCGTCATGCTTACGGAAGTAGACCGCCATGTGTTTCACCGTCTGGGAGTGGACCTGACCAGCGAGCCCATTTCCCGCATCAGGAAATGGTAGGGCAGTAGACTCTTGTCCTGCTCCTGTATAGATGCTATAATCACAAATGATTCACTTTAACACTTTAATACCTCACAGTATTAAACAAGTAAGGAGTTTGTGTATGGATCTGACAGGAGTATCATTATTCGGTATTGTTGTGGCGATGGTGGCATATCTTCTCGGTATGCTTACCATCGGTTTTCTTGCATCCAGGAAAAATGAGACGGTAGGGGATTTCTACCTGGGCGGAAGGAAGCTTGGCCCGTTCGTAACGGCGATGAGCGCAGAGGCCTCCGACATGAGCAGCTGGCTCCTCATGGGACTTCCGGGACTTGCCTATCTGTCCGGCATTGCGGAGCCTGTCTGGACCGCCGTCGGCCTTGCGGTCGGTACCTATATCAACTGGCTGATCGTCGCGAAGAGGCTGCGCCGTTATTCCGCCGCCGCAGGGAACTCGATCACGATTCCGCAGTTCTTCTCCAACCGTTTCTGCGACGGATCCGGAGTTCTGACGCTGATCTCGGCGCTGATCATCGTCATCTTCTTTATCCCTTATACCGCATCCGGTTTTTCCGCGATCGGCAAGCTGTTCTCGTCTCTGTTTGACGTGAATTATCATCTCGCCATGATCGTCGGAGCGATCGTGATCATCGGGTATACGATGAGCGGAGGGTTCCTTGCCGCCAGCTTTACGGATCTGGTACAGAGCATCATCATGTCGGTCGCTCTTGCCATCGTTCTCTTTTTTGGCGTCAATCAGGCAGGCGGATGGGATGCGGTCTTTACGAACGCGAAGTCCCTTGCCGGACATCTGTCCCTTACCCTGAGCCATATTCCGGATGAGACCAATCTGTTTGCGCCGGGCAGCACCAGCCCTTATGGATTTCTCACAATCGTGTCTACGCTTGCCTGGGGACTTGGATACTTCGGCATGCCTCATATCCTTCTTCGCTTTATGGCGATCGAGGATGACAATAAGCTGAAGCTTTCCCGCAGAATCGCGAGCATCTGGGTTGTGATCGCCATGGGAGTTGCCATTCTGATCGGACTGATCGGACTGGGAATGACAAAGGCGGATGTGATTGCGCCGCTGACCACCTCCGGATCCTCTGAGACAGTTATCATAGAAATCGCACATCGTCTCAGCACGTTCGGATTCCTGCCGGCACTGATCGCAGGCCTGATCCTTTCCGGCATCATGGCTTCTACGATGTCCACCGCGGATTCCCAGCTGCTGGCGGCATCCAGCTCCGTATCCCAGGATATTCTTGTTTCGTTTTTCCATCTGAAGCTGGATGAGAAAAGCCGGATCCGGATCGCGCGCGTATCGCTTCTGATTATCGCTGTAATTGCTGTTTTCCTCGCGTGGAATCCAAACAGTTCCGTATTCCGGATCGTTTCCTTTGCCTGGGCCGGCTTCGGCGCCGCGTTCGGACCTCTGGTTCTGTTCTCCCTGTTCTGGAGAAGAACAAACCGCTACGGCGCGCTTGCCGGCATGATCACGGGCGGCGCCATGATCTTTATCTGGAAGTTCGCGGTTCGTCCGATGGGCGGTATCCTCGACATCTACGAGCTCCTTCCGGCATTCCTGCTTTCCGGCCTTGCCATCGTGATCGTGTCCCTGATCACGCCTGCGCCTGGGAAGGAGATCACGGATGTCTTCGACAGCGTGAAAGCAGGGAATCGCTGAGTAGTTGCCATTTTTCTTTTCTGTGCAGCATCGCTGTCCAACATTGATGTCCGTTGATAAAACGTGGAGCGAATCGTTTCCCCACAGGAGCTTTGAGCGCTGTATGCGCTCAAAGCCGCGTGCGGCGCGGCTCCCGCAGCTTTCGGATGCAGCAGAAAACCCGCGCAGATATCAGGTGTGCAATCACCGG
>CAJOQO010000242.1 GCA_905236545.1 uncultured Lachnospiraceae bacterium | reverse complement strand
GTCGCGACGATTCTTGATATGGACTGGAAAAAGGCTATCGTTCCGATCCTGCTGGGCGTTCTGATGGCAACGGTCATCATGACGGTGTTTTCCTACGCATTTGTGGCAAACGTTGTCAGATAAGGACTGCCGGCTTCCGGCTGCCGCAGACCGGGACGGATGCGGATCAGGATGAATGCGGATCGGGCGAATGCGGATCGGGTGAAATCGGATCAGAAGAGGAATGGCAATGTACGAGACCTTTGCGCGTGTGTACGATACCTTCATGGATGAAGTGCCTTATGACGAATGGGCTGCCTGCCTGATCCGGGAATTGAGAAGGGATGGAATCAGGGACGGGCTGGTGCTTGACCTTGGCTGCGGAACCGGGCAGATGACGAGGAGGCTGGCTGAGGCGGGGTATGATATGATCGGCGTGGATCTGTCCGCGGATATGCTTCAGATTGCGCAGGAGAGGAAAGGAAAACATGACATCCTCTATCTGCAGCAGGATGTGAGAGCATTCGAACTGTACGGAACCGTGCGTGCTGTCATCTCCACCTGCGACAGTCTGAACTATGTCACGGATCCGGAGGACATGGTTCGTGTCTTTTCCCTGGTGAACAATTATCTCGATCCGGGCGGGCTGTTTCTGTTTGACCTTAACAGCGCGGGATATTATGAAAAGCTGTGCGCGGACAACACCTTCGCGGAGTCGCGGGATGAATGCAGCTTTATCTGGGAAAACAGCTATGATCCTGAAACAAAGATCAATGAATATGACCTGACCCTGTTTCTGCTCAGGGAAAACGGAATGTATGAGCGCTTCCTGGAGACACACCGGGAACGTGCCTGGGGCGTGCGCGAGGTGGAGGAGATGCTCCTGCGATCGGGGATGAAACCCGGACGTGCGTGCACGGCTTACCGGACAAAGGATACGTCCTGCGGAGAGAGGAACCAGTGTATGGGAGACGGGGAGGATCTGGACGCCGGAACGGGCCGGATCCTGTTCCGGGCAAGGGAGAGTGGTAAGAATGAGATTTACGAAGATGCACGGGATCGGCAATGATTATGTCTATGTGGACGGATCCCGCGAGAAGCCGGAGGATCCGGCAGGCGTGGCAAGGTTTGTTTCAGACCGGCACTTTGGGATCGGTTCGGACGGGCTGATCCTGATCAATCCTTCCGATGCGGCGGACTTTGAGATGGAGATGTACAACGCGGACGGTTCGCGTGGAAAGATGTGCGGAAACGGGATCCGCTGTGTCGGAAAATATGTCAGTGACCACGGGCTGACCGATAAGACGGAGATTACGGTAGAAACCCTTGCCGGAATCAAACGGCTGAAGCTCCATAAAAAGGATGGAGCCGTGGACTTTGTCAGGGTGGATATGGGCGCTCCGATTCTGAAGCCGTCCATGATCCCGGTTGCCCCTGACGCATTCGGGAAAGGGATCCTGACAGAGCACACTGATCTATGGGGCGAAGTGATCCGGGAGGCGGAGATCCCTCTGAGGGATGCATTTTCCCTGAAAGGAACCTGCGTGTCCATGGGAAATCCCCACTGTGTCGTGCAGGTGGCTGATGTGGCGGGGTTTGATGTAAGCGGAATCGGTCCCCTGTTTGAGCATAATCCGGCTTTCCCGGAGGGTGTTAACACAGAGTTTATCCATGTGGACGACAGGACAAATGTGACGATGAGAGTATGGGAGCGCGGAAGCGGTGAGACCTGGGCCTGCGGAACGGGCGCCTGCGCAGCTGCGGTCGCCTGTATTCTGAACGGGCTGACGCAGACAGCGGTGACCGTACATCTCAGGGGCGGCGATCTTTTCGTCGAGTGGGATCAGGAGCGCAATACGGTCTATATGACAGGTCCGGCTGTGACAGTCTTTGAGGGAAGCATCAATCTGTAAGGACAGAGGGGACAGGCATGAAAAAGTATGTTAAGACCGGAGCTCTGGCGTTTCTTCTGGGAAGCGTCCTTGTGCTTGCCGGCTGCACCCGGAGCCAGATCAATTATCAGATCGCGGAGGCAATCGGGACAGACGGGAAGTATGCAAACAATGAGCCGGTGGAGACCCCGAAGATGGCGGAGGAGAGAATGCTTCTGGAAGAGTCTGAATCGGAGGAGGCTTCCCTGATGGAGGTGCTTTCAGAGGCAGAGAGGCTCGCCCAGGGCTATAATTATGAGGAAGCGATTTCCGTTCTCGACACCATACCGCTCCCGCGGGCAAAGGATGAGCGCGTGCTGGAGGCGCGGGAGAGATACGAGAAGGGAGACAAGAACCTCGTGAGCTGGGTGGAGGGCGATATTCCTCATCTGTGCTTCCCGACGCTCATCTACGACACGATGATGGCGTTTGACGGGGATGACAGGGCGGCTGATTACAATACCACCATGGTTACCTGCAAGGAATTCAGCTCGATTCTCGAATCCCTTTACGCAAATGGTTTTGTCCTGATCGATATCCATTCCATCGCGCAGATGGTAACGGACGCACGCGGAACCTCCTCCATGGAAGAACTGACGCTGAAGCTGCCTGAGGGCAAGCGGCCCATCATCCTCTCGCAGGACAATCTCAACTACAGCGACGTCAGAGACGGTGACGGAATCGCGACAAAGCTGGTTCTTGACGAGAATGGGAAGGTGAAGGCCCAGTATACGGACAGTGAGGGACATGCTGCCACAGGCGATTACGATTTTATCCCCATTCTGGATACGTTTATTGACGAACATCCGGACTTTTCTTTCCGGGGAGCAAAGGGAATCGTGTCTGTGTCGGGGAGTGAAGGCATATTCGGGTATCCGATTCCGGGCGGCGGAGGTGATTTATCGCAGGGCGCGGATGCTTCCGGAACCCGGACGGACAGCACGGGTTCCTCAGAAGCCCGGACAGGCGGTGCGGGATCCTCAGACGGACAGAATGAGACGGTATCCGCAATCGCTGACGCGCTGCGCGCGGAGGGCTGGGAGATCGCGTGCGCCGGATGGTCCCACAGCTATATGAACGATATGAGCATGGAAACCTTTGCCGGAGAGATTGATGACTGGATCAGCAAGGCCGGATCCATCGTCGGGCAGTCGGATATTCTGTTCTACCCGTATGGCGCGGAGGTTGAGTATCCGGGAGAAAAGCTGGACTACCTGGTGGATCACGGGTTCTGCTATCTGTGCGGCCTGTGGGGAGACACGGACTTCAGAGAGATGGGAGACCGGTATATGCGGATGACCCGCAGGTTTATTGACGGATATACACTGATCAACGCACCGGTGTATTTTACCAGTTTCTTTGACGCCGCATCGCTTGTAGATGCGGACAGATGAAGGCGGTAAATTACGTCTCAGTGCTTCACCGTCAGCCGGATTGAGTTACTGATCATTGACGCTTCAACGCGGAAAAGTTATAATTGCACATAACATACATACATAAGCAGATCATACTACCGGAAGGAGCGGGATATGGGCAAGTACATATTCAAAAGGATCCTTCTCGCCATCATTACGATATTCATCGTTTGCTTTATCACGTTCTTTACGATGAATGCGATCCCCGGCGGACCGTTTGCGGGCGAGAAGGCAAAGTCACCGGAGGTCCAGGCAGCTCTGGAGGAGCGGTTTAATCTTGACAAACCGGTGGGGCAGCAGTTCCTGATCTACATGAAGAATCTTCTGCATGGGGATTTCGGGATCAGCGCGAAGACAGGACGTGAGATTGCGGAAACGATCCTTTCCAAGTTTGCTGTTTCCGCGCAGCTTGGCGCCTATGCCGTCCTTCTTGCAGTCGCGCTCGGCATCATATTCGGGAGCATCGCCGCACTGCAGCGAAACCGGTGGCCGGACAGGGTGATTATCTTTCTTTCAACCCTGTTTACATCGCTTCCGAGCTTTGTTCTCGGGTCTTTTCTCCTGGTCATATTCTCCGTGAAGCTCGGCTGGGTCCGCGCCTGGAGTCCGACGCACCAGAATCTGCTCCTTCCGGTGATCGCGCTTGCCATGTATCCGTCAGCCTATATCACCAGGCTGACAAAGACGTCCATGCTGGATGTCATGGGACAGGATTACGTCCGGACGGCGCGCGCGAAGGGCGTCGCCCAGTGGAAGGTTCTGTTTGTCCATACGCTGCGCAATGCGCTGATTCCGGTTGTCACCTACCTTGGACCGATGATTGCTTCGGTTCTGACGGGTTCGCTGGTTGTTGAGCAGATCTTCACGATCGGCGGCCTCGGAGCGGAGTTTGTACAGAGCATTACAAACCGTGACTACCCGATGATCATGGGGGTTACGATTTTCCTGGCGGTCTTTATGGTAACGATGAATCTGCTGACGGATATTGTCTATAAGCTGATCGATCCGCGCATCAATCTGGATTAAGGAGGGGAGTATCATGGCAAAGGAAGCTTACGATGTCAATCAGATGCCAAAGAAGAATCCGCTCTCACTGCAGATCGATCTTCGGAAGTTTGAGAAAGCAACCGACGAGGAGAAGGTACAGGCGGAGGTGATGAGCGAGTCCACATCCTTCTTCCGGGACGGTATGAGGAAGCTGCGGAAGAATCCGCTCGCGATGTTCAGCATCATTGTGCTGATCCTGATCATCCTGATGATCATTATCGTTCCGATCGTGGTGCCGTACAGCTATTCCGACATCATCACGGTAAACGGGAAGAGGGACAAGAGCGCGACCAATATGGCTCCGTTCACCTACTCCCGGATGGAACAGCAGTATATCGATGAGGGCGGGAAGGTATTCCCCCACATCATGGGAACGGATGAGCTCGGTCGTGACTATTTTGTCCGTGTTGCCTACGGCACGAGAATCTCCCTGCTGGTAGGTGTCTTTGCGAGTATTATCGTTCTGATCATCGGCGTTTTGTATGGATCGATCGCAGGATATTTTGGAGGGAAGGTAGACCTGATCATGATGCGGTTCGTGGATGTGATCTATTCGCTTCCCGACCTCCTGATGATCATTCTTCTGTCTGTCGTTCTCAATGAAGTCCTGAAGTTTAACGGCAATGGGATCCTTGCCCGTCTGGGCACGAACATGATCTCGCTCTTCATCGTTTTCGGCCTTCTGTACTGGGTCGGCATGGCAAGGCTGGTCAGGGGACAGATCCTTACGATCAAGCAGAATGAATATGTCCTTGCGGCCAGAGTCAGCGGCGCGAAGAGCCCGCGCATCATCCGCCGGCATATTCTGCCGAACTGTATCGGCGTGATCATCATTTCGGCGGCTCTGCAGATTCCCTCGGCAATCTTTACGGAATCCTTCCTGAGCTTCATCTCGCTGGGCGTCAAGGCTCCCATGCCGTCTCTCGGTTCTCTGGCGAGCGCGGCGCGCAGCGGGATCACAACCTATACCTATAAACTGGTTTTCCCCGCACTTATGATCGGTCTGATCACGCTGGCGTTCAACCTTCTTGGCGACGGCCTGAGAGACGCGTTTGACCCGAAGCTGAGGAGGTGAGCAAGATGGCTGAAGAAAAGAGCATTCTGTCCGTAATTGACCTCCATACCGCCTTTGACACAGACAAGGGAGAGGTGAAGGCGGTCAACGGCGTCTCATTTAACCTGTCGGCGGGAAAGATCCTGGGGATCGTCGGCGAGTCCGGATCCGGAAAGTCTGTCAGCGCCTACTCCGTGATGCAGATTCTGGAGAAAAACGGATCCATCCGATCCGGCCGGATTCTCTACAAGGGAGAAGACATTACAAACTGGCCTGAGAGCAGGATGCGGGATTTTCGCGGAAAGTGCTGCTCCATCATTTTCCAGGATCCGATGACCAGCCTGAATCCGGTCTTTACGATCGGATACCAGCTGAAGGAGGCCATCCGGCTTCATACGAACCACAAAGGCAAAGAGGCGGAGAAGCGGGCGATCGAGATGCTGGAGCTGGTCGGCGTCAATGAGCCCGAGAAGCGTATCCGCCAGTATCCGTTTGAGTTTTCCGGCGGAATGAGGCAGAGGGTTATGATCGCCATGGCGCTTGCCTGCGAGCCGGATATCCTGATCGCGGATGAGCCGACGACAGCTCTGGATGTGACGATCCAGGCCCAGATTCTTGATCTTATGAAGGATCTGCAGAGAAGGCTTGGAATGGCCATCATTATGGTTACGCATGACCTGGGCGTCATTGCGCAGATGGCGGATGAGATTATCGTCATGTACGGCGGCCGGGTATGCGAAAGAGGAACGGCGGAGGATATCTTCTACCGTCCCTGCCACGAGTATACGAAGGGGCTGTTGCGTTCGATCCCGAAGATTGATTCCATGGGGAAGCGGCTTGAGCCGATCTCCGGTACGCCGATCAATCTGCTGAATATGCCGAAGGGCTGCGCGTTCTGCCCGCGCTGCGATGAGGCGATGAAGATCTGCCTTGAGGAACAGCCGCCTGAGATGCCCACGCCTGACGGTCACTACGCTTCCTGCTGGAAAGCGATCCAGGAAGGGATCGAATCAGGGATGATCCGGGCGGAAGACATGCCTGCAGCAGGGAAATGACGGGAGGACGAACGGATGGATATGAACTATAAGCCGAATCCGGAGAATCTGGTGGAGGTTAATGACCTGAAGATGTACTTTCCCGTGAAGACCGGAATGTTCTCCAGAACGCCCCTCAAGGCGGTGGATGGTGTCTCGTTCGCGATCAGGCCAGGGGAAACGCTGGGACTTGTCGGCGAATCCGGCTGCGGAAAGACGACGGTGGGCAGAGCGCTGATCCGCCTGTACAAGCCTACGGACGGAGATGTTTTCTTTGATGGAAAACGGGTGGATGACAAGTCCATCAGCTCACTTCGAAAAGATATGCAGATGGTGTTCCAGGATCCGTATTCCTCCCTGAATCCCCGCATGACGGTGGAGGATATCATCGGAGAGCCTCTTGACGTTCATCAGCTGTACAAAAACAAGGCGGACAGAAGGGAACAGATCCTGAATCTGATGGAGCTGGTCGGACTGAACGCGGAGCATGCGACGCGCTATGCGCATGAGTTCTCCGGCGGACAGCGGCAGAGAATCGGAATCGCCAGAGCTCTCGCGACGAATCCCCGCTTTATCGTGTGCGACGAAGCGGTTTCCGCGCTGGATGTGTCGATTCAGGCGCAGGTCATCAACATGTTTGAGGATCTGCAACATAAGCTTGGAGTTGCGTATCTGTTCATCGCGCACGATCTTCTCGTGGTGCACCACATCTCGAGCAGGATCGCGGTCATGTACCTCGGAAAAATGGTGGAGACAGCGGACGCGGACGAGCTGAATGCGAATCCGGTTCATCCCTACACGACCTCCCTGCTTTCCGCTGTTCCTTATCCGGATCCGAAGATCGCGAAGACCAGCAGGAGAATCATCCTGGAGGGAGACGTGCCGAGCCCTTTGCATATGCCGAGCGGCTGCCCGTTCCGTACGAGATGCAAGCTCGCGACCGATCACTGCGCGCAGGAGATGCCGGCCCTGACAGACCGTGGAAACGGGCATATGGTCGCATGCTGGAATAAATGAATCAATGAATCCGGCAGGAAACGCGATAATCCTTCTCATTTGGGAAGGTTTGTTGTATAATCAGGATGTTTTTATTTTATCCATTAAGGAGGAGGAACAAAATGAAGAAACGTATGGTATCTGTACTGCTTGCCGGTACAATGGTGCTGTCTTCTTTCGGAATGACCGTGATGGCGGAGACGGAAGCAGAAGCAGCAAAATCATCCGGAAAGAGCTCAGAGGCGGCTCCGGACTGGGATGATTACAACGCCAAGATCGCAAAGATCTATCAGGAGACGGATCTTGCAAAGCGTGAAGCCCTGATGCATGAGGCGGAAGATGAGCTGATGGCGACGTGGGCTGTCATCCCGATCTATTATTATAATGATATCTATATGCTGAATACCGAATGCAGCGGCCTGTATTCCAACCTGTTCGGATTTAAGTATTTCGCATATATGTCCGCACCGGACAATGAACTGAACGCGAACCTTGCGTCAGAGCCTGACCACCTTGATCCGGCGCTGAACAGCTCCGTGGACGGCGCATGCCTGGCGATCCTGGCATTTTCCGGTCTGTTTGCGTATGATGAGGACGGGGAACTGGTTCCGGAACTGGCAGAGGATCTGCCGGAGGTTTCCGAGGATGGCCTGACCTATACCTTCAAGATCAGGGATGGTCTGAAGTGGTCGGACGGCGAGAAGCTGGATGCAGAGGACCTGGTGTATTCCTGGAACCGCCTTGCGGATCCGAATACCGCTGCTGACTACAGCTATCTGTGCGATTCCATGAATCTTGCGAAGAACGATGACGGAACACTCGCCATCGAGGCGTCCGATGATGGCCTGACCTTCACCTGCCACCTGACCCGGCCGTGCGCGTACTTCCTTGATCTTTGCGCATTCCCCGCATTCTTCCCGGTTCCCGAACAGGCTGTCACCGAGGCGGATCCGAAAGGAGCGAACCCGGGTGCATGGGCTCTGGAGAGCGGTTTTGTAACCTCCGGCCCGATGACCTGCACCGCATGGAAGCACAACGAGTCCATGACTTATGAGAAGAACCCGAACTACTGGAACGCGGACAACGTGACGCTGGATAAGATCAACTTCATGCTGAGCGCGGATGACACAGCGATCTACAACGCATACAACGATGGATCCCTGCAGTTTATCGATACCGTTCCGAATGATGAGATCGCAAACATCATCATGAATGATGATTTCTTCATCGTCCCGAACCTTGGCACCTACTATGTTGCGTTTAACGTCAACAGCAAGCTGTTTGACGGCAAGACGCCGGAGCAGGCTGCAAAGATGAGAGAGGCGTTCTCTCTTCTGATCGATCGTCAGTATATTGTTGACGCTGTCGGACAGACCGGGCAGCAGCCGGCCGGCGCGTTCATTCCGGCAGGAATGGCGGACGGACAGGGCGGTGTCTTCATGGAAAATGATGACGCGTATGAGTACCCGGTCGTCTGGGACTTCGACGGCGAGGAGAGCGTTGGATACTACGATCCGACCGCGACCGGCGCTTCGATGGTGGATCAGGCAGTCGAGCTTCTGAAGGAAGCAGGATTCGAGTTTGATGACAACAACATGCTGTCCTCCTCAACTCCGATTTCGGTTGAGTACCTGACCAATGACGGCAGCGGCCATGTGGCGGTTGCTCAGTCGATCCAGCAGGATCTGGCGGTTGTCGGCATCAATATGGAGATCAAGTCTGAAGAGTGGAATGTCTTCCTGAACGACAGAAAGAACGGACAGTTTGACTTTGCCCGTGAAGGATGGCTGGCAGACTACAATGACCCGATCAACATGCTTGAGATGTGGCTGACCGATTCCGGAAACAACGACGCGCAGTTCGGAAGATAAAGAACTGTCATGAACGGAGCGGACGCTTCCTGCTGCTGCAGCGGAGCGTCCGCTTCGTGTGTTGACTTTTATACAATAAAGCGTTAAAATGTCTGTATATTTGCAGGCATTTTTTTATCTGATTGCTCTCTTGCGGGCTGTTCCGGGGGGAACCTCCGGCAGGATGTGAATGTCTGCTGTGGGAACTGGCAAAACTTATAATGATGGAGGTACATGCATGAAAAAGAGAATTTCTGGAATCGTGATGGCGGCGGCTATGGTCCTCGGGGCATCCACGGCTGTTATGGCAGCGGATAACCTGACCCTTGGAACCGGTGGAACGACCGGCACCTACTATGCGGTAGGCGGTGTTATGGCGACGGTATTGAATCCGGTTCTGAAAGAATCCAGCCTGACCGTTACATCCACCGGCGCATCGAAGGCGAATATCCAGCTGGTTGACGTGGGAGAAGCTGATCTGGCAATCGTTCAGAATGATGTTATGTTTTATGCCTATACAGGGACGGATCTGTTCGAGGATGAGGGCGCGTATGAGACCTTCTCCACCGTGGCAGGCCTTTATGATGAGACGGTTCAGATCATCACCTGCGACAGCTCCATCTCGAGCGTGGCGGATCTGAAGGGAAAGACCGTTTCCGTCGGCGACGCGGGATCAGGCGTTGAGTTTAACGCGAAGCAGATCCTGGCAGCTTATGACATGAGCTTTGATGATATCAATGTCGTGAATGCATCCTTTGGTGATTCCGCCGACAGCCTGAAGGATGGAAAGATCGATGCTGCCTTTATCGTTGCGGGCGCTCCGACGACTGCTGTTGTCGATCTGGCAACCACGAAGGACATCAGCCTGGTTCAGCTGGACGCCGAGCACATCAAGAAGCTCCAGGGCGACTATGATTTCTACACCGAGACGGTGATCCCGGCCGGCACCTACAACGGAGTCGACAAGGATGCGACCACGGTTTCCGTCCGCGCTACACTGATCGCTTCCAACGATGTCAGTGAAGCTGCCGTATACGAGCTTCTGAAGGCGATGTTTGACAACCAGAAGGATCTGATTGCCGGACATTCGAAGTTCGAGTTCCTGAACGTTGAAGATGCTGTGAAGGGCATCAGCGTTCCGTTCCATGCGGGTGCCAGAAAGTACTACGAGGAGCAGGGCATCGAGGTTGAGTAAAAAGAGTGCTTCGGATCAATCAGAAACGGGAGCACTGAGAGTAAAAAGAATTGCGGCAGTCCTGATCCTTGTTTTTGCGGTTCTGGCTGCCGCATTTGCGTATCAGCATCATGGCCTGCGTCTGGTGCTCTCGTCCGCGAAGACCGGTAAGGTTTATGCCCGCTTCCCGGTCCGTGAATCCGACACCTTCAGCGTCGGATTTGTCCATTCGGTCAATAAAAGCCCGGTTACTGACTACTATGAGATCCGGGATGACGGGATCTATGTCGTGAAAACGGTGTACTATGGATTCGGTGCCGGTGTTCAGACGGAACTGGAAGAAGGACAGAAGCTGGAGTATGGAAGCGACGGCAGCATGATTATCACCGGGTTCGACCGCAGGATGGATGATCTGGTTTATTTTGTGGGAACGGTATCGGATCATGTCCTTACTTTGGAGAATGGAGAGCAGGTCAGTCTTCGTGATCTGTGTGGGAGAAATGCAATGGTAAGGTTTGCATTGGAATGATTCGCTGCTCAGGTCATGGAATGCAGAGTGCTGAACCATGCACGGAAGTATGAAGAGGTTTTGTATGAAAGACAACAATGAGAAAGACAAACTGAAGACAGCTCCGGCTGAAGATCCTTCCGTCGGCAGTGCCGCGGATGTCGAGGAGCTGATGAAAAAATATGACCGGGAATCCAACGTCCGGCCATGGGAGGGGATCCCGGCGATCGTGATCAAGGTGATGCTTGCCGCGTTCTCAGCCTTCATGATCTATATGAATCTGTTTGCGGTATGGGATGAGAGGATCCGCCGCCCGCTGTTCCTGGGCATCGTGATCATATTCGTCTTTATCCTGTATCCGGCAAGAAAGTCCGGAGGAAAGCCGCAGAAGCCCAATCGCATTCCGATCTATGATGTGATCCTGGCTGCTGCCGGATCCGGAAGCTTTTTCTATTTTGTAATCAACAGCCAGGCTATCATCAAGCATGGGATCCGTATCTCTGATCTCGAGGTATGGCTTGGCGTAATCGGTATTGTGATCCTTGCGGAGTGCTGCCGCAGGGTGACCGGCATTCCCATTATTATCGTCGCGGCATGCTTTGTCGTGTACGCGTTTGCGGTCGGAAAGTCGTTGAACATCATTATCTACAACCTGTTTTATACCACGGAGGGCGTGATCGGAACCCCGGTCGGCGTCTGCAGCACATATATTGTTCTGTTCATTATCTTCGGCGCGTTTCTGGAAGCGACAGGAATCTCGGATTTCTTTATCCAGTGCGCGAACACCATCGCCGGTTCCGCTTCGGGCGGTCCTGCGAAGGTGGCGGTTATCTCGTCAGCTCTGTGCGGCATGGTTTCCGGCTCTTCGGTCGGCAATACGGTTACGACCGGCTCCGTGACGATCCCGATGATGAAGAAAACCGGTTACCCGGGTGAGTTTGCCGGCGCGGTAGAGGCGGCAGCGTCCACCGGCGGACAGATCATGCCTCCGATCATGGGTGCGGCGGCGTTCCTGATGGCGGAGATGGTCGGCGTTCCGTATTCCCAGATCGTTATTAAGGCGATTCTTCCCGCAGTTCTTTACTTCACGGGCATCTTCCTGATGGTTCATCTCAGAGCGAAGCGTCTCGGGCTGAAGGGCGTTCCGAGAGAACAGCTGCCGAAGGCGAAGGTGATCCTGCCGAAGATCTATCTGCTGATTCCCCTGGTAGCGCTGGTGTATCTGATCACGGCCGGCTATACGATGAGCAGAGCTGCGATTATTGCGACGGTTCTGTGCATCGTTGTCAGCATGTTCAACAAAGAACACCGCATGACGCCGAAGAAGTTCCTTGACGCTCTGGAAACCGGTGCGAAGAATACGCTCAGTATCGCGGTTGCCTGCGGCATCGCGGGAATCATTGCCGGCGTGGTAACGATGACCGGACTCGGACAGGTCTTCATCGATGTTATCGTGAATATTTCCAACGGAAACCTCCTGATCGCGCTGATCTTTACGATGCTTTGCTGCATCGTTCTGGGCATGGGCGTTCCGACGACGGCGACCTATATCATCATGGCGACGACCTGCGCGCCGATCCTTACGACGGGCATGGGACTGAATTCGATCTGCGCCAGCATGTTTGTGTTCTATTTCGGAATCGTTGCGGACATCACGCCTCCGGTAGCCCTGGCGGCCTATGCGGGCTCCGCGATCGCGAAGTCGGATCCGATGCGGACCGCGCTGAATGCTTCCAAGCTGGCGATCGGCGCATTTCTGATTCCGTATATCTTCTGCCTGAATCCGGCGATGCTGCTGATCGACACGAATATTCCGGAATTTGTCCTGATCATCATCACCAGCGTGATAGGAATGTATGCGATCTCTGCGGCTCTGGAAGGGTATATGACGACAAGGCTGAATCCGCTGTTCAGAGCTTTGCTGGCGGTTGCCGGACTGATGCTGATCTATCCGGGATTGGTAACCGATTTGATCGGAATTGCCATCACGGTTGTGGTCTTTGTGATCACGATGGCGGGGAAGAAGAGTGCGTCCCCTGCCTGAGCAGGCAGGCTTTCTGAAGGAGGAGATAAGACTATGGTTATCACGATTAGCAGAGAGTATGGAGCATATGGCCGTTCTGTTGCGAAGGGTCTCTCCCAGAAGCTGGGAATCGAGTATTACGATGTGGACTTTGTGCGGATGACTGCCCTGAAGAGCGGCTATTCTGAAGAGGATGTTTCCCGCGAAGGAGAATCCCTGAGTGCCGGAAGCAGATTCATCAATTCCTTTCTGAGCACCAGTGCCTACAACAGCTCCTACGATGAGATCTTCACTGCGCAGAAGGAAGTGATCCTCGGACTTGCAAAGAATCCATGCATCATGGTGGGACGCTGCTCCAACATCATTCTCAGGGAAGCGGGCGTAAAGACCTTTGACGTGTTTCTGCACGCGGACCGTGAATTCCGCAGGGCGCATGCGCTGGAACTGAATGAGTACGGAAAGATGGATGTTGACAGGTATATTGACCGCTGCGATCACTGGAGAAAAACCTATTACAGGGCTTACACGGGACATGACATGGGAGACTACCATGACTATGACCTTTCCG
>CAJOQO010000241.1 GCA_905236545.1 uncultured Lachnospiraceae bacterium | reverse complement strand
GTGGGTTGCTCATACGAACCTTGATTCTGTGCTTCGATAAATCGAGCACAGAATCAAGAACCGCATGGCAACCGCACAGGTAGAAGATTTTTATGGAAGACGAATAAAGAAGCCTTCGGAAAGGAGGGTTGTGATGAATATACAGAAGTTTACCCAGAAATCAATTGAAGCGATCAATATGCTGGAAAAAACAGCGTCGGATCTTGGAAACCAGGAGATCGAGCAGGAGCATCTTCTCTATACGCTGGTCAATCAGGAGGATTCCCTGATCAGCCGCCTGATCGAAAAGATGGGGATCCAGAAGCAGTACTTTGACAACACGCTGCAGGATGCGCTGAACAAAAGGCCGAAGGTATCCGGTGCTTCCCAGAGCTATATCGGAAAGTATCTGAATAAAGCTCTGATCAACGCGGAGGAGACAGCGAAGCGGATGGGAGACGAGTATGTGTCGGTCGAGCATCTTTTTCTGTCCATGCTGAACCATCCGTCCCCTTCCATGAAGGCATTTTTCAGGGAATTCGGCATCACGCAGGATCGTTTTCTTCAGGTTCTTTCTACGGTGAGGGGGAATCAGAGAGTGACGACGGACAGTCCGGAGGATACCTATGATTCATTGAAAAAATATGGGACAGAGCTTGTGGGAAAGGCAAAAGCCCAGGAGCTGGATCCCATCATCGGAAGAGACGATGAGATCCGTAATGTCATTCGGATCCTCTCCAGAAAGACGAAGAACAATCCGGTACTGATCGGCGAACCGGGCGTCGGCAAGACTGCTGTTGTGGAGGGGCTTTCGCAGAGGATCGCAAAGGGGGATGTCCCGGACGCCCTGAAGAATAAAAAGGTTTTCTCCCTTGATATGGGCGCTCTCGTAGCGGGAGCGAAATACCGGGGGGAATTCGAAGAACGTTTGAAGGCGGTTCTGCAGGAAGTAGCCAGGAGTGAGGGAGAGATCCTGCTGTTTATCGATGAACTGCATCTGATCGTCGGCGCGGGAAAGACGGACGGAGCGATGGATGCGGGCAACATGCTGAAACCGATGCTTGCGAGAGGCGAGCTTCACTGTATCGGGGCGACCACACTGGATGAGTACCGCAAATATATTGAGAAGGATGCGGCGCTGGCCAGGAGATTCCAGCCGGTGATGGTGAATGAACCGACCGTGGAGGATACCATCTCCATCCTCAGAGGACTCAAGGAACGCTATGAGAATTACCATCATGTGAAGATCGTTGACAATGCGCTGGTTGCGGCGGCGGTTCTGTCGAACCGTTATATTTCGGACCGTTTTCTGCCGGATAAGGCGATCGACCTTGTGGATGAGGCCTGCGCGCAGATCAAGACGGAGCTGGATTCCATGCCGGCCGAGCTGGATGAGCTGAACCGGAAGATCATGCAGATGCAGATCGAGGAGACAGCGCTGAAGAAGGAAACGGATCATGCGTCAAGGGAAAGGCTGGAGCATCTGCAGAAGGAACTGGCGGAGCTGAAGGAAGCGTTTTCTTCCGGAAAAGCACAGTGGGATAACGAGAAGTCTGCGGTGGATAACCTCAGTGCGCTCAGAGAGCAGATCGAGGACATCAACCGGAAGATTGAGGCGGCAAAACAAAAGAGTGACCTGAACGAGGCCGCCAGGCTTCAGTATGGGGAATTGCCCAGGCTTCAGGCACAGCTTGCCGGGGAGGAGGCTGCATTAAAGGCAAAGGATCTTTCCCTGGTACACGAGTCGGTAGGCGAGGATGAGATCGCCCGGGTAGTCAGCCGCTGGACCGGGATCCCGGTGTCGAGGCTGAATGAAGGGGAAAGACAGAAGATACTGGCACTGGGTGAGAAACTGCACGAGCGTGTAGTAGGCCAGGATGAGGCTGTAGAGAGAACTGTGGATGCGATACTCCGCTCGAAGGCGGGCATCAAGGATCCGACAAGGCCGATCGGTTCTTTCCTTTTCCTGGGTCCGACCGGTGTTGGCAAGACGGAGCTGGCCAAATCACTGGCGCAGAATCTGTTTGACGATGAGAATAACATGGTTCGTATCGATATGAGTGAATATATGGAGAAGTTTTCCGTTTCAAGACTCATCGGAGCTCCTCCCGGATATGTCGGCTATGATGAGGGCGGACAGCTGACGGAGGCTGTGAGGCGTAAGCCGTATTCCGTCGTCCTGTTCGACGAGATCGAGAAAGCGCACCCGGATGTGTTCAACATTCTGCTTCAGGTTCTGGATGACGGGAGGATCACCGATTCCCAGGGACGGACCGTGGACTTCAAGAACACGATCCTGATCATGACTTCCAACATCGGATCCCAGTATCTGCTGGAAGGAATCAGGGAGGACGGTACGATCCGCCCGGAAGCGCAGAGTGCGGTGGAGGCAGATCTTAAGAACCATTTTCGTCCGGAATTCCTGAACCGCCTGGATGAGATCATTCTGTTCCATCCGCTGACGAAGGAAAACATCGGCCATATCGTAGATCTGCAGATCAATGAGCTCAATTCCCGTCTGGCTGACCGTCAGATCCGGATCGAGCTGACCGAGGCGGCAAAAGAGTCCGTTGCGGATGGCGGGTATGATCCGGCCTTCGGCGCACGCCCGCTGCGCCGCTATATTCAGAAGAACGTGGAAACGCTTGCGGCCCGCATGATTCTGTCAGGTGATGTGATGCAGGGAAGTACGATCAGGATTGACTGTGTGGACGGTGAGCTTCAGGCGAGAGTTGCATGAAGCGCTCAGATGCTGTTATACTGGCTGATGGAAATGTTTTCCGTCAGCCGGTATCTTTATGATACGGCGGCCACATAAGGAAGTTGTCCGGAACCACAGTGTGATCAGAGGAGGCAGTTGAGCAGGATGGAGACAGGGGGATCTGTTCGGATGAAAGGGGAAAAGCACAGGCGTGTTCTGACAGCTCTGGCGGCTGTGTTCTGCTTCTCTTTTGCCATGTGCAGCATTCAGGCTGAGGATTGCAGCGCGCAGGAGGAGAGTGCGGTAACGGAGGAATATACGCTGAATGACTTCTATTTTGATACGGTTGTATCGATCAGATTCGATGCGGGAGAGAACGGAGACGATCTGACGGACGGATGCCGGTCAATCTGTGATGAGATAGAGCATATCTTCAGCCGGACGAGTGAAGAGAGTGAGCTGTATGCGGTCAATCACAGGGATTCGGACAGGGTGGAGGTTTCCGCTCCGCTGGCGGAGGTCGTACAGACAGGTCTGGACTACTATCGCATAAGTGACGGAAGATTCGATATCACGATCGCTCCTGTTGCGGAGCTGTGGGACTTTCACGGCGACGATCCGGTTCTTCCGCAGGAGGAGGAGATTCAGAATGCGCTCCGGAAGGTGGACGGTTCCTCCGTACATGTCGAAAAGGAGGGAGATGCCTGGTATCTTACCTTTGACCATCCGGATACCATGCTTGATCTTGGAGGACTGGCAAAAGGATATGCCGCGGACCGCCTGACAGAGTATCTGAAAAGCCAGGGGGTGACTTCCGGCCTGGTGAATCTCGGAGGCAATGTGGCAGCGATCGGGGCGAAAGCGGATGGCAGTCCGTGGAAGGTCGGCATACAGAAGCCCTTTGATACCGGAATCATAGATAAAAAAGAGGTGACCGGCCAGTCCGTGGTGACCTCCGGGGTCTATGAAAGGTGCTTTGAAAAGGACGGGACTTTGTATCATCACATTCTGGATCCGGCGACCGGATATCCTGTGTCAAACGGACTGTGGGGCGTCACGATCATCAGCGATTCCTCCCTGCAGGGAGATGCCCTGAGTACGGTATGCCTTTTGATCGGCCAGGAAGAAGCCATGGACCTGATCAGGCAGACAGACGGCGTTCAGGCTGTTTTTGTGGATGACCGGCTGCAGGTAACGGAGTGTGAGTAGTGTAGAGTCTCACTCATTTTTGCAGCGAAAGCACTGCCAGAGGGCCGCAGAACAGGCATCCGTGGATGCGTTCTGCGGCCTGTCTGCAGGAAAATGATCCCGTCAGATGTTTTCGATCTTGATCAGGTTGGTATTGCCGGATTTCCCGGTGACATAACCGCCTGTGATAACGATCTTGTCCCCTTCCTTCAGGTTCAGGGCGTCAATTGTGATCTTTCTGGCACTGTAGAACAGGACATCCGTGGAAGGATAGTATTCACACAGCTGCGGAAGGACACCCCATGACATCGCGAGCTTGCGCCAGGTCTTCTCATCCGTGGTGAGTCCGATGATATCGACCGGACCGCGGAAGCGGGAAACCATGCGTGCGGTCAGCCCGGAGATCGTGCAGGCAACGATGGCGTTGGCCTGAATATCGATCGCCATCTGGCAGGTTGCGTGGGAAATCGCGTCGACCTCATTGTGGATGAGGAACTTTGAATCATGGAATCTCTGGATATACTGGATATCCTGCTCCGTGGTCTCCGCGATCCGGGACATCGTTTTGACCGCTTCGACAGGATACTTGCCGGCAGCGGTTTCCCCTGAAAGCATGATCGCACTGGATCCGTCATAGACGGCGTTCGCAACGTCAGAAGCCTCCGCCCGGGTAGGCCTTGGATTATTGATCATGGATTCAAGCATCTCCGTAGCGGTGATAACGCGCTTTCCGAGCATACGGCACTTGGTGATCAGGTTTTTCTGGATCGCGGGAAGTTTTTCGAAGGAGATCTCAACGCCCATGTCGCCGCGGGCAACCATGATGCCGTCGCACTCCTTGCAGATCTCTTCAATGTTGTCATAACCGGACTGATTCTCGATCTTTGCGATCAGTTCGATCCCATGACCGTCGTGCCGGTCCATGAATTCATGCACATCGATCAGATCCTGCCGGACAGAGACGAAGGAGCATGCAATAAAATCGACATCATTTTCGATACCAAAGAGAATATCCGACTTATCCTGACCGGACAGATAGGGCTGCTGGATGACCTTGCCGGGGAAACTCATGCTCTTGCGGTTGGAGAGAACGCCTCCGCATTCTACCACGGTGTTGATATCGTGGCCGTTTACCTCCAGAACCCGGAACACCATAAGACCGTTGTTCAGAAGGATGATATCGCCGGGGTTCATGTCTTCAAAAAGCTTCGGATAGCTGACGCTGACCCTTTCCTGCGTCCCCTCGATTTCATCTGTGGTAAATGTGAAATGATCTCCCTCCTTCAGCTCCACCTTTCCGTTCTGGAAGGTGCCGATCCTGTATTCGGGACCTTTTGTGTCAAGCATGATGGCAATCGGGAGCTTCAGATCACTGCGGACCTTACGGATCATCTCGATGCGCCTCAGATGTTCCTCATGGGTACCGTGGGAAAAGTTCAGTCTTGCGACATTCATGCCTGCAAGACATAAGGCGCGAAGCATCTCTTCGGAATCCGTTGCCGGTCCGATCGTACAGACGATTTTCGTTTTTCTCATCTTAGATATTCCCTCCATATTGAAGAATTGGATTCAGCAGTCACTGTAGATACAGTATAGCATGATATGACTGCAAATGAAAAACAAACGAAGATGTGATATATTTGTTACGATTCAGGGCGTTACAGGCCACATCCCGGCCACCTTTTCTGACAGCCACAGGCCGGGGAAGCGGAAAAACAGGACAGGATCGTGAAACAAATACCGGGTAATCAGAAAGAAAAAGAACCATCCGCAGCTGTTCATGGAAGACAGATCAGGAATACGCTGCTTTTTGCAGCGGTGCTGATCTGCGTCCTGCTGATTCTGTATCTGATTCAGACTGCCGGACGCAGGGAAAAGGCAGAGGAGTCAGGACGGAAGGCTGTCATTCAGATCGACGGTGAGACAGTTCACACGATGCGTCTGGATCAGGATGAGACCTTCCGGGTGCAGACGGAGGATGGCCATTATAATATTGTGACAGTGCGGGACGGATGCGCGGAGGTTTCGGAAGCGGACTGTGAGAACCAGGTCTGTGTCAATACAAAAGAGATCCGGTATCCGGGTGAAGTGATCGCCTGTCTGCCGCATCATCTGATTGTTTATATCGATTCCTCCGGAGGGGCACGGCCGAACGGATCTTCCTGACAGCGTGTCTTCTTTGAAACAGGCGGAATGGTGGTAAAAAAGTTACCCTGACCTGTAACCTGCCATGCGGCAGACACGGGACTCCTGTGTGGAAAGTGCTTGAATCAAACTGCATAAAACAGTATGATGTAGTGGCACTTTGAATCTGTGCGGGTGATGAAAAGGAGGAGGAAGGATGCTCGAGCTGAAGCATGTTTCATTTACAGTGAATGACACCGAAGAAAAGGAGATCGTGCGGGATCTCAGTCTGACCGTGGAGGATGGCAGATTCGTGGTTGTCACCGGCCCGAACGGAGGCGGAAAGTCGACCATGGCAAAGCTGATCGCGGGGATAGAGAAACCGACCGAGGGACAGATCCTCCTGGATGGCGAGGATATCACGGACATGTCTGTGACGGAGAGAGCGAAGCGGGGAATCGGATATGCTTTCCAGCAGCCGGTGAAGTTTAAGGGGATCAGGGTGTTCGACCTTCTGAAGATCGCTTCCGGGCAGTCCATCTCGATGAAGGAAGCCTGCGACTATCTTTCAGAGGTCGGACTGTGTGCGAAGGATTATATCGAACGCGAGGTGAATGGTTCGCTCTCCGGCGGTGAGCTGAAGCGAATCGAGATCGCGACCGTACTGGCCAGAAAGACGAAGCTGTCCGTTTTTGACGAGCCTGAGGCCGGGATTGATCTCTGGAGCTTCCAGAATCTGGTCAGGATCTTCGAAAAGATGCAGAAGGAGACGAGAGACAGCTCGATCCTTGTCATTTCCCACCAGGAAAGGATCCTGAACATCGCGGATGAGATTATCGTTCTGAGCGGGGGCGGAATCGAACGGATGGGCACGAGAGATGAGGTGCTGCCGAAGATCCTCGGGACAGACGCCGCGGTGGACGCATGTGCAAGACTGAGCGAAGGGAGGGAATAACATGCTGCAGATGGATGAGATTCAGAAGAGACTCCTCAGCGAGGTATCCGGTCTTCACGACGTTCCGACCGGCGCATATAATCTGCGCGCGAACGGAGCGTCCGCGGGAAGGAAGAGTACCGCGAACATTGAGATTGAATCCAGGACGGACGTCAGCGGACTGGTGATCACAGTGAAGGACGGCACGCAGAATGAGAGCATTCATATCCCGGTAGTGCTCAGCCAGAGTGGGATGTCAGAGACGGTATATAATGATTTTCATATCGGAGACAACTGTGATCTCCTGATTATCGCGGGCTGCGGAATCGATAACTGCGGGACGCAGAACTCGGAGCATGACGGCATCCACCGATTCTGGATCGGGAGGAATTCAAAGGTCAAATATGTGGAAAAGCACTATGGTTCCGGTGACGGAAGCGGGAAGCGGATCCTGAATCCGGTGACGGAGGTCTACATGGAGGACGGAAGTTCCATGGAGATGGAGATGGTACAGATCAAGGGGGTCGATTCAACAGACCGCAGAACCAGCGCAGAGCTTGGCGCTGACTGTCATCTCGTAGTGCGTGAGAGACTGATGACCCACGGCGTTCAGGAGGCTTTCAGTGTCTATGATGTAAACCTCAATAAAGACGGTTCGAGTGCTGACATCGTATCGAGAGGCGTTGCCAGGGATCATTCCTACCAGAAGCTGGATCTGAAGATCGTCGGGAATGCAGTATGCAGCGGCCATACAGAGTGTGATTCGATCATCATGGACGAGGGCAGGATCCTCGCGGTTCCGTCCCTTGAGGCGAACAGTGTTGAGGCGGCGCTGATCCATGAAGCGGCGATCGGCAAGATTGCGGGAGAACAGCTGACCAAGCTGATGTCGCTCGGCCTGACGCAGGCAGAGGCAGAGGAGCAGATCATAAACGGATTCCTGCGTTGAAGCCATGAAGATAACGATTCTGACGATCTTTCCTGAGATGTTTTGCGATTTTATCCGCGAACCCGTAATCGCGCGTGCGCTCAGCCGGAGGATCGTGGAGCTGGAGACTGTGGATATCAGATCCTTTGCCGGCGGGAGCTTCCGGCATATCGATGATGATTCCTACGGAGGCGGAGCAGGGATGGTTCTTCGCTGCGGGCCTGTCCTGGAGGCGCTGGAGGCGGTACGCACCGCCTCCAGCTATGTGGCGGTCATGTCTCCTGCGGGATACCGGTACACACAGGATCAGGCGCACCGCTTCGCGAGGCTGTCCCATCTGATTCTGATCTGCGGACACTATGAGGGTCTGGATGAGCGGATCGTGAACCATGCGGATGGAGTGTTCACGATCGGAGATTATGTACTGACCGGCGGAGAGCTTCCGGCGAAGGTCGTGTGCGACTCCGTGATCCGCCTTCTTCCCGGAGTTCTGAGAGCAGAGGCGACAGTGGAGGAGTCCTTCGAGAACGGCATCCTGGAATATCCGCAGTATACAAAGCCCTCTGACTGGAAGGGGGAGAAGGTTCCGGAAGTGCTCCTTTCCGGAGATCATGAACGTATCCGTGCATGGAGAGAGCAGGAGGCGCTCCGCATCACAAGGGAGCGCAGGCCGGATCTTCTCGTGTAGGGATCCGTACCGGAGAAGGGAAACACCGATTACAGGCGATTCCATTCCCGGTATTTGCGGCCGGTACCCTCATAGGTTTTCTTCCAGAAATCGCCCATTCCGCCGTGTTCCATGGAGGAATCGAATACGTAATAGACGCCGTCCATGAGAATCTTGGTCCAGGAATGAAGATCCCAGTGTCCGTCCAGGTAGAGAAGCTCCCCGGCGATCGCTTTTACGTCCTTGTAACCGATATATCTTGCCATGTAAGCAAGCGCTGCGGAAAAGTTATAGCAGACGCCGGAATGTGTCGTGAACATCTCGTACCCGTATACCAGCCTCCAGTTGGAAGCATAGGAGAAGGGACGCTTTGTCACATACGTAAAGGTCTTGCTGCAGAGATAGTTGTAGCAGGTGCGAAGCTTCTGCTCCTGTGTCATACCGTTGCCGGTGAGCTGTTTTACGGTATTTTTCACCAGCTTGTACAGCTTTTTTGAGGTGGCGGTCATCGCGCCGTTTGCATTCAGATAGTAGTCCTCTATGACCGGCTGGTTTTTTATGATCTTTCCGTTGACGCAGTAACAGTAGCCGCGGCCTTTGATACTGGTCCATCCGTTGCAGCCGCGCCCGATTACACCGGGCTTTCCGCTCTTCTTAAAGTAATATTCTATTCCGTTGATCTTCACGATACCGGTCTGGAGCGCTCCCCGGCTGGCCTTCTTCTTGCTGAAATAGTAGACTTTTCCGCCAATCGTTTTCTTCCCGACAAGCATGGTTCCTGATTTGTTGTAGTAATAGAGATTCCCGTTCTGTTCGACCCAGCCTCTCAATACCCTTTCGGTACCGCTGTCATAATCGTATGCGGTTTCCGCCGCGCGGATCTCTTCCGGACCGGAAAAAACACCGGGTATTGT
>CAJOQO010000240.1 GCA_905236545.1 uncultured Lachnospiraceae bacterium | reverse complement strand
GATGGCAGCGACCGGCCAGGGAGATGAGAAAGCCAAAAGCTATACTTACAAGATGGACGATCAGGTCCTTCTGGAAGGACAAGTCGTCGATAAGAACCAAAAGATGGCCAAAGTCATCTCAATCGTAAATGAAATCGGCAAACCGCCCGTTCTCGTCTTCGGCAACAGCTCCGGCGACCTGGCTATGGCACAGTACGCGGTCCAGAACGGCGGCAGGGGCTACATGCTCCTCTGCGACGATCTAGATCGTGATTACGGGAATCTCGTGACAGCGGAACAGTTCGCGAAAGACTGTGAGAAAATCGGTCTGGAAACGGTTTCCATGAAGAACGATTTTGCCACGATTTATAAAGAAGGGGCTAATAAAGTCGTGCCGGAATCCTGGGGAGAATCGGCAGCTGATGAGTCAGTCGCCGAAGATACAGCACTAGCTCCGGCAGCTTAATAAAAGAACTGATAATCAAGATTTCGCAAATAAAGAAAACACAGCCGGCATGTCTTCAAAGGGAGGAGACACTGCCGGCTGTTTGGCGTTAATTGTTTACTTGCTAATGACGCTCACGCATCCCGAGTTCACGACAGACGATGACTTTCCACATCGATCACTGCCTCTCCGTCCGCAAAGAAGGATATCCCCTCGGCGGCCAGATCAGTAAAGATCGCTGCAGACATCACATATCTGCCGTCATTAATAAAGACTTCCGCGCTGAAGCGGTCAAGCACCAGCCGAAGCGTGATCACTCCGTCTGAGCTCCCTTCCACGAGACATCGTCTTTGATGAACGATCGCCCTGCAGGAGCCCGAATACTTTCGATCAACCTTAACGGTTTTTTCATGCGGTCGGAAACTTACGGCTGTCCTGAGGCGATCCTTTTGGGCAAACCGCACCGAGAATCTATGGAAAACATGTCCCGGATCCGCCGGCCTCACATGTATCGTCATGTCAACGCATCTGCCGCGTACTCCTTCCAGAGCGACGCTCTCCCCGGTCCCGATCACAACATCTTTATAAATGACCGTATCCTGATACATATCGATGAGCTCGCGTACCGGCTGTTGAAACAGCCTGCCATCTTTTAATGAAAGCTCGCGTGGAACAGACATCTGTCCCGCCCATTGCTCGCTTGGGTTTCTGATCGCGCACGCGTCCCAGTTCTGCATCCATCCGATCATGATCCGCCTGCCGTCCTCTGTGAGTACGGTCTGCGGCGCGTAAAAATCAATGCCATAATCGATCGCCTGATCTTTTTCTTCAGAAAATGTCCCGGTTGCCTCGTCATAACTTCCGATAAGACAGAGCGTTCCGTTTCCGTTGTGATACTCAAATCCGGAAGGCTGCATGTCCTGTGGACTAACTAACAGCACGTGTTTCCCGTCCAGTTCGAAGAAATCCGGACACTCCCACATCGCGCCGAACCTGCCGTGGTTGGCAGCAAGCACTTTCCAGTACTTCCAATGGAAAAGGTCCGTGCTTTTATATAGCAGGATCGCGCCTGTATTATCCGCTGCCCTGTTTGCTACCGCGCAGATGTATGATCCGTCGGCTGCCTTCCAGACTTTCGGATCACGAAAGTCATATCGGCTGCCGCCCTCCGGAAGATCCTCTTCAGTCAGCACAGGATTTCCGCTGTATTTTTCATAATCGATACCATCGCCGATTGCTATGCTCTGCGTCTGTATGCCGATTCCCTCGTCCTGCATTTCCGGAGCCATTTTCACAGACGTATACATGAGCACATGCTTTCCATCATCCGACTCTATGGCACTTCCGGAAAAGCAGCCCATATAATCATAAGACTGATCAGGCGCCAGCGCCGCGGGCAGGTAATCCCAGTGGAGAAAATCACGGCTTGTGGCATGTCCCCAGTGCATTGACCTCCACTCGGAAGCGTAAGGATAGTACTGGTAGAACAGATGGCAGCTGCCGTTATAAAAGCCGAATCCGTTAGGATCATTCATCCACCCGCAGCGTGGGGCAAGGTGGAACAGCGGACGCTGCTCCGTCAATATTTCTTTTTCGTATATTTCTTCGTAGCGTCTTGCGTCCCTCAGTGCCTGGCTTGACATATTATCGTTTTACTGCTCCTGTTCCTGGGCGTAGAATGCATCGAGATACTTCTGATAAATTGCAAGATAGTCATTCAGTTTATATGCATCAAGTTCGCTCAGATAAGCATCCCAGTCACCATCTGAGAATCCGTTCATGATCCAGTCAGACTTATGAGAGTTGATGCACTTCACAATGTCAGCCTGCAGGTTGGACAGT
>CAJOQO010000239.1 GCA_905236545.1 uncultured Lachnospiraceae bacterium | reverse complement strand
TTTTGTCGTTTGCTGCGCTGGATTTGCGTCGCCGAAGGCGACATAATACCGATGCAAATCCATGCGCATCCGGCCGGAGGCACTTAGTCAACGTCAAATCATATTTGACGTTGACTATATCTATTTAAAACACCCGTGCCCGTCTCAAACCGACAGGACACGGGTGTTTCATCCATCGTTACTCTCCCGAAGTATCCGCACTTCCGGTATCCGGAATCTCTACAGGCTCCATCCTTTCCTCGCTTTCACCGTAGTTCTCATCGCGATGCCTGCTGTAGCCTCTCCGGTTTCCTCTTCCGGATCTGCGGTAGCTGCCGCGTCCGCCGCGATAGCGCTTCTCACCATATTTGCGGTCGAGAGCTTCCAGATCCGCGTCTGCTCTCAAAGATACAACTACCTTACGATCCGGCTCTTCTCCCTCGCTGTGCGTGGTAACAAACGGGTCGTCCTGAAGAGCAGAATGAATGATACGCCTCTCATAAGGATTCATCGGCTCAAGATAGACACTCTGGCGGGTCTTCCTTACCTTTACGGAAATATTCTTTGCCAGATTTTCGAGAGTAGCCTTGCGTCTCTCTCTGTAATTCTCTGTATCCAGCTTAACCCGCACATAGGACGCACTTCCCTTGTTCACCACAAGGCTTACCAGATACTGCAGGGAATCGAGCGTCTGGCCTCTCTTCCCGATCAGGATTCCCATATCGTCGCCATTCATCTGGACATTCAGAACTTCTCCGTCATAATTGCTGACCAGCTCAACGTCCATTCCCATCGCGCTGTAGACATCCCTGAGGAAATGCTCCGCCTTATCGATGGCTTCCTGCGGATTCTCAAGAGGTACGATCTCTCTCTCCCTTCTTCCGGAAGATGGCCTGGCCTTTTCCCCGTCTGCAGTGGATTGCTCTTCTTCCTCTGGCAGGCCGGAAGCACCGGACGCGGCAGCTTCAGCCTGCGGGGCAGATTCCGTATCTGCCGCAGTCCCGGACGCAGGCTTTTCTGATACAGCATTATCCGATACCGGCTTTTCCACTTTGGGTACAGCCCGCTGCTCCAGGAACGATCCGCTGTCGGCAGCACCCTCTTTCGCTTTCTCAGCAGCCGCTTCCTTTTCAACCTTATTTTTCAGACGCTCCGCTTCATAGTCCGCTTCCGTCTTTATCCTCACCTCGATCACGGCATCCTTCTGTCCGATCCCAAGAAATCCCTTTGATTCATGCTCTATGACCGTATAAACAATGTGATCGCTGGCCACTCCGAGCCGGATCGTCGCACTTGTAATCGCGTCCTCCACCGTCTTTCCGGTGACCCTGATTAACTCACTCATGGATCATTCTCCTCCAAGCTTCTTTCCTGATTTCCTGACTTCCGGATTATTTTTTCCGGTGCTTCTCATTGTAATCTGCAACCATATTTGCCTTTTCGGCAAGAGATCCGGGACGCACATTTCCTTTTCTGGTCACAGCACTCTCATCCAGTCCGGTCGATGCATTCGCCATCCTCTTCGCGCGGCTGGTGGTTTCCACCTTCCTGGTATTGATCGCTGCGTTCTGCGCAATCTGATTTCCTGTCACGCCGGCTTTTTTCTCCATCTTTTTCTTGTTCTTCTCCATATTCTTACGGAGAATCTCTTCCATATCCTGCTTTTCAAGCATCCGGTTGATAAAGATGGTCTGTACCATTCTGACAACGGCTGACATGATCCAGTAGATACCCATACCTACAGGAAGCGTCAGGCAGAAAAAGGCTGACATGAGAGGCATGATGTTATTCATCATCTTCATGGTTCCGGCCATCTGATCGGAACCTTCCGCCTGCGGATTGCCTGCCATGGAAACCTTGACGGAAACCCACTGTGTCAGAGCCGCGAGCACGGGAACCAGGATCGCGCCGATCACGAACCATACCGAAGCATGCTCCTTGATATAATTCATCGGCGTATTGGCGATATTCAGACCCAGGAAATTATTCATTGCTCCGATCGTCTTCTCCGTCTTTGAAATGACATCAGACAGATCGGGAAACTGTTTCGCAAGCGCTGTCCAGTTATCGGGACGGAACTTATAGAGCGTATCGATGATCGTATTCTGTGTGAATTCCTTTGTGATCGTAGTCGCCTGTATGGAGGATGCAATTCCAGTCAGGTATTTTTCCGCACCGGCTGTTGTGAGGAGTTTGGAAGCAAGCTCCGTGAAGACATCCTTCACCTGTTCGACATAAGCCGGGACATTCATGATGACACGGTACAGCGGAAACAGAATCAGCATCTGAACCACAAGCTGTATGCAGGATCCGGCAGGATTGACACCATATTTGGCGTAGATCTGCTGCGTCTCCTGATTCATTCGCTGCACGGATGCCTGGTCGCTCTTCCCTTTATACTTCTCGCGGATCGCGTTCAGCTCGGGGTTCATGAGCGGAGTCATCCTTGAAAACTTCTGCTGACGGTAGGTCAGCGGAAACATGACCATGTAGATAACGATCGTAAACAATACGATCGAAAGACCGATGTTCGGAATATTCATCGCAACGAGTACCGCAAAGATTCCCGTCATAACATATCCGAGCACCGTAGCGATCGGTCCGAGGATTCCGCCGCTTTTGGTAAGTAAACTCATTTGTCTTTCCTCATAATTGTACTAAGGTGTAATGGCTGTGACTCAGATTCTGCAGCCGGAAGATCCGGATGATCAGCTTCTGAATCTTCACCGTCAGGGTACCGGATCGTATCCTCCGTGTGAAAAAGGATTGCATCGTACAAGACGCCATCCGGCAAGTATACTGCCCTTCAGCGCTCCATATTTTTCCACCGCCTGAAGCGCATAATTGCTGCAGGTCGGATAATAGGGGCAGCGGGTAGTCTTCAGCGGAGAAAGATATTTCTGGTAATTACGAATCGACCACAGCATGATCTTTTTCATGACCATCTCCCTTCTCCGTGTTATGATCTGTGATTTCTGCTCTTTTCCCCAGGGAGAGCAGCGCGCGTTCAATCGTAAAGAAATCACTTTCTTTCGCGCCCGGTCTGACCAGTATAATCAGGTCTAACCCTCTGTCGAATTCCAATTCGTGAAGCCTGTAGCTTTCTCTGACAAGTCTTGTCAAATGATGGCGGACGACGCTGTTGCCGACCTTTCTGCTCACCGATATTCCAACACGGTTTGTATCAGCGCCCTTTCTCCTGAGCACATACAGAACCAGCGTCCGGTTCGCGACGGATCTTCCCCTCTGATAGACGACGGAAAAATCTCTGGTCTTTTTTAAACTATCTGAATACTTCATGATTCACTCGCAAAAAGTCAATTACGTTCGATACGGATCCTGAAGTCCGATGTTACGATTCACGGTAACAATCTGATCATGATAAAAAGAGAGTTTCGAAAGATGCCTCGAAACTCTCCTTAACCATTCTTATACGGAAAGCTTAAGCGGAAAGGACTTTTCTTCCCTTGGCTCTTCTGGCCTGGAGAACCTTTCTGCCGCCCTTTGTGCTCATCCTTGCACGGAAGCCATGGACTTTCGATCTCTGCCTCTTCTTCGGCTGAAACGTCATCTTCATCTGTCAAACACCCCCTTTACTCCCAGATCTCTATCTCTCATGGGTTTCTATCATCCCGCCATTTTTCGAGAAAACATCGTTACAATTATATGCATAAGCACTGCCTCAGTCAAGATAAAAACTTGTCCACCATTTTATCCACTTTAAGGGATAAACCGGTGGATAAATAGGTGCATAACCCTGTAACAAAAGAGGATAACCAGCAAAATACCCTTGAAAAGCGGCATTTTCCGGCGCTCCACTTATCCACACAGGCATTTTGGGCTCGATTGAAAAACAGGTTGTTTTATTCTATTATGTACTTTGATTCAGTCTTTTGGAAGAGAGCAGTATGGGGAACAGGAGTATCAAGAACAGATATGCTAGAGATCAGTACGGAAACATGGAGGGAGATTCTTCACAGCGTAAAGACAGAATTCGACGTTACGGATGTCGCTTTCCGCACATGGCTGGAACCTCTGAGTATTCACGATGTGAGAGACAATACTGTCGTGATTCTTGTAACCACCGGCCAGATGGGGATCGATTATATCACGAAGAAGTATCTTTATCCTCTTAAAGTTGCGGTTGCCGAGATCACCGGAACTGAATATGAAATCGGATTCATCCTGCCGGAGGATGCGAAGGAAGAAGAACTCAGGAACACCAGAAAAGCAAAAGTAGAGATTCCCGGAATCGATGCAAAGCTCAATATGACGCTTCACGACGCGGGATTGAATCCGAAGTATACCTTTGAAAACTTCGTTGTGGGATCGAATAACAAGTTTGCCCACTCGGCTGCTGTCGCGGTCGCGGAATCACCAGGCAGGATGTACAATCCTCTTTTTATCTACGGAGGACCGGGACTGGGAAAGACGCACCTGATGAACGCGATCGCCGCTCATATTATCATGACACAGCCGGAAAAGTCAGTCTGTTACGTCTCCTCCGAGACATTTACGAATCAGCTGATCGATGCGCTCAGAAACTCCAGCAATATTTCCCTGATTACTTCATTCAGGCACCGCTACCGCAATATCGACGTGCTGCTGATCGACGATATCCAGTTTATAATAGGAAAGGAATCTACGCAGGAGGAATTCTTTCATACCTTTAATGACCTGATCGGGAGGGAAAAGCAGATCATCATCTCCTCTGACCGTCCGCCGAAGGAGTTCGATACGCTGGACGAACGGCTGAAGACAAGGTTTGCTTCCGGTCTTCTTGCGGACATCCAGATCCCCGATTATGAAACCCGGATGGCGATCCTTCAGAAGAAAGCGGAAACGGAGCATTACCTGATCAGCAATGACGTGCTGCAGTACATCGCATCCAATATCCGCTCCAATATCCGGGAACTGGAGGGAGCGCTGACAAAACTGATTGCGCTCAGCCGTGTCGAAAACAGGGAAATCACACCTGAGCTTGCGGAAAATGCGCTGAAGGAGTTCATTTCCCCCGATCATAAGAGGGAGATCACCGCAGACCTGATCATCAGTACGGTGGCGGAGCATTTCAATCTATCCGTACAGGACCTGAAGGGTTCCAAGCGTAATTCTGAGATTGTGCAGCCCAGGCATATGGCGATGTACCTTTGCCGGAACATGACCAATCTCTCCCTGCATTCCATCGGAGATGTCCTTGGAAAGAGAGATCATTCCACCATCATGCATGGAATCGAGAAGGTTGACAATGACATAAAGCAGTACGAAGATATCCGCCGTACGATCGATGTCCTGAAGAATAAGATCAATCCTTCCGATTGAATGATCCCTGTTTTTCCACCGGATTATCCACTTATCCACAGATTAAACAAGTGAATGGGCGTGGATACGGCAGCAATCATCCGGATCAGAACGAAAACCGGAGATTCGATCCTTCGTGCCCCGTATCACCGGATGTGGAAAGAACCTGCGTTTTCCTGTCTGAACAATCAGGCTTCTCAACTGTTTTTCCGGACAGAAAAACCGCCTGGCATAAGGCCCGGAAGGGAATATCCACCAATCCACAGCCATTAAGAAGAAGAAGAAGGGTTTTTATTTTATTTATTTGTTTACGCCGTTGGGAGGCCTGTCATTATGAAGATCGTTGCGCAAAAACAGGAACTGATGAAATCTCTGGGAATCGTCCTGAGAGCAGTTCCTTCCAGAACAACCATGAGTATTCTTTATTGCATCCTGATCGATGCGACAGTGGATACCATTCATTTTACTGCCAATGATATGGAACTTGGAATCGAGACGACAGTGAATGGTCTGATCGAGGAAAGAGGCCTGATCTGCCTGGATGCCAGGATGTTTTCAGAGATTATCCGCAAGATGCCGGAAAATGATGTCACGATCGAGGTCGGCAGTGATCTGCAGGCGGTCATCTCCTGCGAGAATTCCGTCTTCCACATAACAGGGAAGGATACTGCGGAATTCAGTCCGCTTCCACCGATCGACCGAAAGGCTCCGGTTGTACTGACACAGTTTCAGCTCCGTGAAATGATCCGCCAGACGATCTTTTCCATCTCTCCGAATGACTCGAATAAGATCATGACAGGAGAGTATCTGCAGATTCGTGAGAATGAGATCCGCCTGGTAGGACTGGACGGACACCGTATCGCGATCCGCAGGCTGCTTCTGGATACGGACTATGAAAACCGTGAAGTGATCATCCCGGGAAAGACGATGAATGAAATCGGGAAGATCCTGACCGGTGAGATGGAGGATGAGGTCAGTCTGTATTTTACAAAGAATCACGTGCTGTTCGAGATGGACGGAACAACGGTCGTATCCCGCCTGATCGAAGGCACTTATTTCCGCGTGGATCAGATGTTGTCGAATGACTTCGAGACGAAGATAACGGTCAGTAAAACTGCGCTCTCCAGCGCGGTCGACAGGGCGCTTCTCTTTACCAGTGAGGCGGACAAGAGGCCGCTGGTCTTTACGATCGGGCAGGATGTAATGAACATGAAGATCGTATCGCCGGTCGGATCGATGTCTGATGACGTGGAGATCGAAATGGAGGGAAAGGAGCTTAAGATCGGGTTCAACCCGAAGTTTATCCTTGATGTGCTCCGGGTGATCGACAGTGATGAGATTCTGATCTATTTCCTGAATTCAAAGGCGCCGTGTTTTATCAGGGATGAGGCGCAGTCGTATATCTACATGGTGCTGCCGGTAAATTTCGTATAGTGTCATTTCAAAGTTACTATTCACGGCCGGATCTGTGCTTTGTACCTGACGCGTCAGGCTTGCCTGTAAGCGTCAGTACAAAGCACAGATCGTGGCCGCGAAGCGGGAACTGCCCCACAACCGGGAACAGAAGCTGCGAAGCACAGGCGGATGCGCG
>CAJOQO010000238.1 GCA_905236545.1 uncultured Lachnospiraceae bacterium | reverse complement strand
GAAAGCACCTTCTCATCTGCAGTGTTACAAGTCACATCCTGACTGTATAATATGATGGAAAGATCAAAACCCCTGAAGCCTGGGCAGGCTTGCCTGCCAGAGGCGAAAGGGGCGCCGAACCTCCACCGACCTGTATCTATGAAAAGGATCGTAAGAAATATGAGATCAGAGAAAAAAAAACGTAAAACAACAGCAGTATTCCTTTTATCCTGCACGCTCTTTTGTTCCGTGTTTCCGGTGCAGGCAGACGAGATCATCGTCGGGAACGATTCCGCCCTGGAAGAGGAAGATGAGCCGGACGACGTTGCAGACGCTGCAGAAGAGGACGCTTCCGAACTGTTTGTCGATACAGGGAACGATGTCGTCTCGAGGAAAGGAGAGACTCTGGATGAGGCGATGGAAGAGGATTCCGGCATGACGGTCAATACCGGCCATCTGTACGAGATCAACGGAGTGCCGGTGCGCAATTCGGATTTCCCGTCGGAGCTCAATGAATGCTGGGCCTACGCAAACAATCTTTACGCAAAGATCTGGGGCCATAACTTCCAGGGCTATGCCGATGATTCAGAGAATATGCTGAGGAATCTGCCGGACGAGGAACTGACGCTCACGCCGGAGCATTTGAAAGCATATGTAAGTGCCGCTCCTGCCGGTGCCGCGCTCAGGATCTGCAATGAAGATTACCTTCACGGAAATGACATAGGAGGGCACAGCCAGATTATTATCTCCCATGACGAAAACGGATTTACCGTATTTGAGGGCGGTCTCCAGACCTGGCCGCACAGAAGAGAGGCATATTACACATGGGACGGGTTCTGCTATGGCTGGCCCGGGAAGTATCATTACATCAAATATGTAAAATGGCCCGGTGCATTCCCCTGGGAGAGGGGCATGACCGTGGATCATGCTCAGGATTCCGGCGCCTTGCTGAAACAGGTTTTCCGGAACCTTGCTCAGATTGTGTCAGGCATGATCCGTGGGAATGTGAACCGGAAGGAACTGAATCGGGACAACAGCATCTGTTCCCCTGCATCCGGCGCAGGGAGTTCCAGCGGTTCATCACCGCGCTGGAGAAACTGCCGGATGAGGTCACGGAATTCGAGGAATCCATGTGGAACAGCCCTGCCGGATTGACTGGCAGGGCTGTTTTATATCGTTGGAATTCACGGTTTTTATGTCAGATCAGTCTTTGATGTGCTCAATCACCTCAATCGCAAAGCCGGAAGGAGCAATCATAAGCAACGCTCTTGCAGTCTTCAAATCCACTTCCTCGATCCCCGGCGCTTTCCGAAACCCATGAGCAGTAAGCAGGTCATAAGCTTCCTGGAAATTGTCCACGTTCATTCTGACAGCAGTCATATCACGGGGAATCGACTCAACCTTCGAAATATCGACATAGAAGCCATTGGCATCTTTCATACGGGTACGGATAACTTTTCGATCACCGGTATCTATGAATGGAGTATGACGTTTTTCAAACCCCAGTTCTTCAAATAATGAAATGATGTCATCTGCATTCTGAGATACGATCAGGGGGTTAAATGTTGTGATCTTCATATTGTCCTCCTGTTATGAAATATCACTGTCCTTGTGGATATTCGCAAAACAGAATCATAATATACCAATCACGACAGAAATGCAATGGTAAAATTGGTTATTGGGGATTCGGGCATACAGGGAGATACCTGTCAGCAGCTGATCGAACTGTCGGGAGACATTGAAACGGCCTTTGAAATCTACTATGATACATACGATATACACGAACTGCCGCCACTGCATGAAGGCTCCTGACAACAGCATGCTATCCATTCCCTGGTCCTCTCCACGTTTATTACGATTCCATTTGTCGATGGAAAGCTCACCATCGGACCGTGGCAGGATCCGACCCTGGTGGAATGTGATACAAGGAACCGGAACCGGGATATCGTTTTTCAGGTAATGGTAATGGGGGAATGAACGCGAAGATGCATACAATTGGAATTCTTTCAGATACACACGGACTGCTGCGTGAAGAAGTGCTGGCCGCCCTGAGCGGGTGTGATGCCATTCTTCATGGCGGTGATATCAACCGTCAGGAGATCCTGGACCGCCTTGAAGAGATTGCGCCCGTATATGTGGTACGCGGGAACAATGACAAGGACTGGGCGGAACATCTGCCACTCTTTCTTGATCTGAGCCTTTTCGGTCTCGCCATCTACATGACTCACAAGAAAAAGGATCTTCCCAAAGACCTGTCCCGATATGGCCTGGTGGTATACGGCCACTCCCACAGATATGATCAGAAGACCGCCGGCGATACCCTGCTTCTTAATCCGGGAAGCTGTGGGCCGAGAAGGTTCAATCAGGAGATCACAATGGCACTGGTAACCGTCAGTGATGACGGAAGCATTCAGGGCCTTAAACGGATCGATATTCCCCATGTAAAACCTGCTCCTGCCCTCCTGCCAGAATCTGATCTGAAGCAAGCTGTCAAACAGGTAATGCAGTATGTTGACAAAGGAAAACCGGTTCCGGTAATTGCTGAAGAACTCCGGATGGATCCTGAGCTGGCGGAGCAGATCTGCAGGCTGTACCTGACACATCCCGGCGTAGACGCAGATGGAATCATGGCAAAGATGGGCTTGTGATCCGGTCTATGTGATTGCACTGCGCCGGCCGGTACAATATCTGAGCTGATCTCATTGGAAAGAAAGAGAGGATTCGAAAATGCTGTTCAAAAACGCTTTGATCGAGAATTCGAAAACCACCTCTGATTTCAGGGTGGAAAACGGCCTGTTCCAGGAATTTGGAAACCTGACGCCCAAACAGGGAGAAGAAGTGACTGACCTCCAACGCAGGCTGGTTCTTCCGCCCTTTGTCGAATCGCATGTTCATCTGGATACCTGCCTGACTGCCGGCGATCCTGTCTGGAACAAATCCGCGGGAGAAATGGGAAGATTTGGAGATGACCTCAGAAATCTCTTCAAGAGTTCCTGTCCCGCCAGGAAAAGCAAGAAAAGCATCTCCCAGTTCGATTGAGACCTTTACCATGGCATAACTGCCACAATAAAAGTCTCGCGATCTCACTTGAATTGTATTACTCTTCCTTCGTCAGGACTTTCTTCTGATAGCCCCACCTGCCGCACGCCGGACACGCCTCATCTGCTTCCCCTGAAAATGGAGGTTCATCGTTACCAGCGGCATTACCCTGTCGATGATATTTTTCGTCCGGTAAGCGGCAAACCCAATTCCTATATGCCGCTTTGCCCATAGTTGGAAAGCACCCTGGCGGACGGATCCGTCACATTACAGCCTTCCCAGCTACGGTTTGGCATCCAGAAATCCGCAATCATCTCCGACTGGCCGGGATAATACTTCTCAAAGATATCCCGGTAGAGCAG
>CAJOQO010000237.1 GCA_905236545.1 uncultured Lachnospiraceae bacterium | reverse complement strand
TCGATCGTCAATGGATATGTAGAGAATTCTCTCATATTCAAGAATGTATTTGTTGGTGAAAACTGTGTGATCAGGAATTCCATCGTGATGAACGATGTGTATCTTGGCGACAATGTTCATTTGGAGAACTGCATCGTGGAAAGCCGCGATACCATTCGGGCAAATACTTATTACAACGGGGATGATGGTATCAAGATTGTCATCGAATCAGATGAACGGTATATTTTGTAACAGTTTTGCAAACAAAAGGAAAGTCTGATAGGTGAAATAGATGACAATTACTGATGTGAGGGTTAGAAAGATTGCGAAAGAAGGCAAGATGAAAGCGATAGTCTCGGTGACACTGGATAACGAGTTCGTTGTCCATGACATCAAGGTGATCGAGGGAGAAAAAGGACTCTTTATCGCGATGCCGAGTCGGAAAACTGCAGACGGCGAGTATCGGGATATCGCTCATCCAATCAATTCAGAGACCAGACAGCAGATGCAGGATGTCATTTTGCGTGAATATGAAAAGGCAATTCCGACAGAAGAGTATACAGAATCGTGATTCATAACGTATGACAAAAGAAAAACGCCGCGATCCGGAACGGGTCGCGGCGTTTTGGCGCAGTTGCGAAAAACGGGACGGTGGGATACAATGGGATACGACAGTTTTCTGCTGTCAGAATACATTTTTTAGAAGGAAGAAAGAACATGAATCAAAACCAGAAAGAAATGGAGAAGGCGCTTGCCGCCAGAACCCGGAGAGACAGGATGAGCGGTATTCTCGTACATCCGACTTCTTTCCCGTCCCCGCATGGAATCGGTGACCTGGGACAGGGTGCGAGAGACTTTATCGATTTTCTGAAAGAGACCGGTCAGCATCTGTGGCAGGTTCTGCCTCTGGGGCCGACCGGATTCGGCGATTCTCCTTATCAGAGTCTTTCCGCGTTTGCGGGACAGATCTATATCATCAGTCCGGAGGACCTGAAGAAGGAGGGACTCCTTCAGGAGGCGGACTTCGAGGGAGAACCGGAGTGGGATCCCAGGAAGGTGGATTACGGTCCGGCGATTGAATTCAAGGTGAAGCTCCTGAAGAAGGCTTACGCGCATTTTCTGGAGATGGAGGCACATACGCCTGCAGAGAAGAACCTCGAGCCTTCGCTGAGCGACCGTTTCCGGGAGTTTTGCAGGGAGGAGGCTGACTGGCTGGATGACTATGCGCTGTTCTGCTCGCTGAAGGATCATTTTGAAGGGCGCTGCTGGCTTGACTGGGATGCGGATCTTCGTGAGGGCAGGAGCGCGGCGAAGCAGAAATATGCGCAGACACTGAAGCAGGAGATCCGGTTTTTCAAGTTCACACAGTTCCTTTTCCAGGAGCAGTGGACGGCCCTCCGGCTGTACGCGGCGGAGCGTGAGGTTGAGATCATCGGTGACATCCCGATCTTTATGGCGATCGACAACTGCGACGTCTGGGCGGATAAGAAGCTGTTCAGGCTTGATTCGAAGGGATATCCGATCGAGGTGGCGGGGGTTCCGCCGGATTATTTCTCGGCAACCGGACAGCTGTGGGGCAACCCCCTCTATGACTGGGAGTATCATGAGAAGACAGGATATGAGTGGTGGATCCGCCGGATTCAGCGTCAGCTGGAGCTGGTAGACTATGTCCGGATCGATCATTTCCGGGGATTCGTCAGCTATTGGGCGATTCCCGCGGATGCGGAAACCGCGATCGAGGGGGCCTGGAAAGAGGGTCCGGGAGAAAAGCTGTTCCTTGCGCTGCAAAAGAAGTTCGGGGAGGATCTTCCGATCATAGCAGAGGATCTCGGGATCATCACGGAAGATGTGGAAGCGCTCCGCGACCGGTTCCATTTCCCGGGGATGAAGGTGCTGCAGTTTGGCTTTGAGAATATGAATGACCACAGTTACATTCCGCATTATTATGTTACGCCGAACTGTGTCTGCTATACCGGAACACACGACAATGATACGACGGTTGGCTGGTACCGGAATCAGTCAGAAGAGGTCAAAGACCGGATCCGTATCATGGGCAACTGCGACGGAAGCGGGGTATCTCTTGATTTTATCCGCTTTGCGCTGGGATCGATCGCGAAATATGCGATTTTCCCGCTCCAGGATCTGCTGCAGATGGACAGCGACGCGCGGATGAATACGCCGGGAGTCGCCGCGGCGAACTGGGCTTTCCGCTATGAACAGAGTGACCTTGATGTGGAATGGCGCCGTGAGTGGCTGCTGAGATATACCAAAGTATACGGAAGGATCTGAAAGACGACATCAGTGGACGGTTGAGGTTATGATACGAGTAATTATCGCAGTGCTTCTCACTGTAATCATCCTTGTTGTATCTCTTCCGTTTCTGGGGCTGCAGTGGCTGCTCCAGAAACGGTGGCCCCATTTTGGCGAGCGGGGGGCCTTCCGTTTTATGCAGTTTTCGTTCCGTACCGTATCGCTCCCGCTGGGCATAAAGCTGGATGTGATCGGGCGTGAGAACATTCCGACGGACCGTCCCTGCCTGTTCATCGGGAACCATCGCAGCTATCTGGATGTGATCCTCGGATATCCGTTTCTTCCGCCGATCACGGGGTTTGTTGCCAAGAATGACTTTACGAAGGTGCCGGTTCTTCCGATCTGGATGCGCAGGCTGTACTGTCAGTTCCTCGTGGAGGGAGATCTCCGTCAGAACCTTCAGTCGATTCTTGCGGCGATTGACAATGTGAATCAGGGCGTCAGCATGGTGATCTATCCCGAAGGGAAGCGCAGTACAGGCCCGGATGAGCGGGAGCTTCTCGAATTTCACGAGGGATCCTTTAAGATCGCGACAAAGACAAAGTGCCCGATCGTACCGGTCGCTGTCACCGGAACCCGTGAACGCTTTGAGGCACAGTTTCCGCGGGTCCGGCCGGGGCATGTGACCATAGAGTTCGGAAAACCGATCGAGACTGCGCAGATGTCCCGCGAGGACCTGAAGGGGATCGGAGCAAAGTGCCGCCGGATCGTAATGGAGATGGTGGAGAAGAATCATTCTGCTGAACCGGAACGATAAAGACAGGGAGGAGCCATGGCTGAGAACTATACGATTCTTGTATGCGATGACGAGAAAGAGATCACGGACGCGATTGAGATTTACCTGACGCAGGAGGGGTACGAAGTCCGCAAGGCGTATCAGGCGCCGGAGGCGATTTCGATCCTCGAAAAGGAGGAGATCCATCTGCTGATCATTGATATTATGATGCCGGGGATGGATGGCCTGAGCGCGGTTCTGAAGATCCGGAAGAATCTGAAGTCCAGTATTCCGATCATCATCCTGTCTGCGAAAGGACAGGATACGGATAAGATCATGGGCCTCAACTACGGCGCGGATGACTATATTACGAAGCCGTTCAGCCCGCTGGAGCTGGTTGCGCGAGTCAGGAGCCAGCTGCGCAGGTATACGAGCCTGGGTACGATGCAGGAGACGGAGGAGAGCAGCTCCAATACCTTTCACAGCGGCGGACTGGTCATCGATGATGACCGGAAGGAGGTCACGGTGGATGGAAACAGTGTGCGGCTCACCCGGATCGAGTATAATATCCTGCTTCTCCTGCTGAAGAACAAGGGCAAGGTGTTTTCGATCGACCAGATCTATGAAAAGATATGGAAGGAAGAGGCCTTCTGCGCGGATAACACGGTCACGGTCCATATCCGTCATATCCGGGAAAAGATCGAGATCGATCCGAAGAATCCGAGATATCTCAAGGTGATGTGGGGCATCGGATATAAAGTCGAAGACCTTGGCTGACCGCGGTTGATGATCTATGAAGAGGGATTCCTACAGCTTTGGACTTAAGGCTGCCATCTTCGTTCTCCAGTGTGTCTGTGTCGGGATCATCGTACTGGCGCTCCTGACAGTCAATTACTGGCTGGACGGAACCTGGCAGTTTTCCCAGCTGGGCCGCTCCTTTGAGGAGACGGCCATTTTTCTGCGCGATACGGAGGACATGATCCGGAAAGATGTCAACCGAAGCGTCAATGAGACACTGTTTACCACGGATGGCAGGACAGACCTGGAAAAACAGATCGATATTCGTCAATACTCAATCGGCATCAGAGACGAGGCAAACAAAAATGAGAATCTGACCTATCGCCTGAGTGACCTGATCAATTATTATCCCCAGATGTCAAAATTCAATCAGGGCCTGGAGAATGTACTTGTCGGGCAGGGAGACGGCAGGCTGAGAGAAGCGGATGAAATCTGGCAGGCGCTGTCGGAGCTCTCCTCCCTTGAGATCATCCTTCCGGTCTCCGGGAAAACGTTGTTTGAGACGGCGAGCGTTTCCCAGACCCCCTTCGAAACGCTGCTCGGATACTATCAGAGCCTGATCCGGACGTGTACGGATCTTCATGACCGGTATCTGGAGTATGAGGAGGAGTCACAGGCAAAGGAAAACCTGGGCAGCGCCTTTGTCCCCAGCAATATCGCCTATTATATTGAGAATACTTCCACAAAGGAGGTGTTTACCAATCTCGGCGTGAAAGGCGTGGCCGCGGCCAGGATGGCTATTTCCGATGATCCGGGACTGACCTCTCTGTTCGACGGTGTCCGGACGATGGATATCATGGTTGCGAATAAAGATCTGACCATGAATGAAGAAGCGGCAACGAAGTTTATCGATACCATCTTTTCCGGGCCGAATGAGCGTGTGATTATCGGCGTTAACCTGGCTTATCCCGCAGGAGATGCGCTGAGAAGAGATTATCTTTCCTGCCAGAAGAGGCAGCCTGCCGTGATGCTTTCCCTTGCCTGCGCGCTGACAGCGGGTGTGCTGCTGATCCTGCTTTTTGTGATGAGCATCTGCACAACAGGCAGAAGCGGAAGAAATAAGCTGCTGCCGCTGAGGGGATTTGATCTGATTCCCATTGAGATCGCGGCAGGACTGTGCACCGTCGCGGCACTGTCCTGGTTCTACCTCAGCCGGAGGTTCCTGCAAAACCATATCCCTTCCTCCTGGCGGGAGGCATGGATCATCGTGATGGCGGTCGTGGAATATGGGATCCTCCTTCTGTCCCTTCTGAGCCTGGTCCGGCGGATCCGCGGGAAGAGCCTGTGGCATGGCAGCGTCACCTACATGATTCTCAGGGTCAGCTCGCAGGTGCTTGAGGCAAGGGCGGCGTCGACCCGGATGCTGATCCTCTACCTTCTGTTTATCCTCCTGAACTTTCTGTTCCTGCGTTACTTCGGGACGGTCGGGATCATCAGTGTGATCGTCCTTGATCTGGCCCTGCTCCTGTATCTGGTTCGTGACCGGCTGGGGAAGCTGAGCGTACAGGCAGGCCTCAGAGAGCTGTCAAAGGGAAGGCTGGAGTACCGGATCGACACCACATCCCTGACCGGGGACAGCCTCGAGATGGCGCAGGCTGTCAATGAGATGGGAGACGGGCTTCAGGAGGCGGTTGATTCGATGGTGTCCGGCGAACGGCTGAAGGCGGAACTGATCACGAATGTTTCCCATGATCTGAAGACGCCGCTGACATCCATCATCAGTTATGTGGATCTTCTGAAGCGGGAGGAGATAGAGAATGAGAGGGCAAAGGAGTATCTTGATATTCTTGAACGCAAGTCGCTCCGGCTGAAAAGCCTGATCACGGATCTGATCGATGTGAGCAGGATAAGCTCCGGTAATGTGGATCTGAACATGACGGTTCTGGATCTGCGGTCCATGGTACAGATGGCGGCAGGAGAATTCGAAGACCGTCTGGAGCAGGTTCCCCTGAAGCTGTCGATGGAAGCGGGGGAGACGCTGCCGGTCAGGGCGGACGGGGACATGCTGTGGAGGGTTCTGGAGAATCTGCTGGGCAATATCGCGAAATACGCGATGCCGGGATCGACGGTAAAGATCCGTATCTTTCTGGAGGAAAACAGAGCGGTCTGCACGTTTGAAAACCGGTCAAGGGAGATCCTTGACAAGAGTGCGGGTGAACTTCAGGAGCGTTTTGTACGCGGAGATGCGAGCCGCAGCTCCGAGGGGAGCGGACTGGGACTGTCGATTGCCCGCAGCCTGACAGAGCTGATGGGCGGGGCATTTGGCATCCGTACGACTCCGGACACCTTCTGTGCCCGGCTGTCCTTTGATCTGGCCGGTGAACCGGATTCCCAGATTTGAACGTTTGGTGAAATCTGACAGAACGGTCTTGATAGGGGAAGGCAAAGCATTTATGCTATAGGGAATCTATTTTCAGAGGAGGCAAGGAATGAACTGGAGAGACCGTCTGAACCGGTTTATGTACGGGCGCTATGGACAGGATGAGTTTTCGAGGTTTCTGCTTGTTCTGTGTCTGGTGCTTCTGATCGTCAGCTTTCTGATACGGATTCCCGGACTGAGCATTCTGATCCTGGCTGTTCTGGGGTATGTCTACTTTCGGATGCTGTCGCGCAATGTCCCCGCCCGCTATGCGGAGAATCAGAAGTATCTGGCACTGAAGAACCGCTTTCTGGGCTTTTTCAGGGGTGCGGGCAGAAGGAGTGAAAGACAGGGAGACAACATGATCTTCCGCTGTCCGAAATGCAGCCAGAAGATCCGTATTCCATGCGGCAAGGGCATGGTCGAGATTACCTGCCCCAAATGCCGTACGAAGTTCCGCAAGAGGACCTGACGATGTTTGGTTATGTGACAGTGAACCGCCCCGAGATGAAGGTGAAGGAGCTGGAACGATACCGAAGCTATTACTGCGGCCTCTGCCATTCTCTTCATGAGCGGTTCGGCAGGAGGGGGCAGCTGTTTCTGTCCTATGACGGCGTATTTCTCACGATCCTCCTGACAGGGCTGTATGAACCGGAGGAAGCCGGGAGAGTGACGCGGTGTATCGTTCATCCGATGATCCGGCACCGGGAGAGATCGAACCGCTATACCGCCTACGCGGCGGACATGAGCATCCTGCTTGCGTACCGGAAAGCGCTCGATGACTGGAGGGATGAGAAAAAGCAGTCCGCCAGGGTATGCGCGCTTTGGCTGCATGGAGATTACTGCAGGATACGCGCGGACTACCCGAGACAGGAGAGGGCGCTTGCAAAAAACATTTCCGCGCTTCGGAGGATGGAGCGGATGGGAAGCGGACCGGATGCCGTTCCTTCCGGCGGCGTGAGGGAAGCGGACCGCCTTCCGGCGGTTCTGGCCAGAATCGATCAGGCGGCCGGATACACGGGCCGCTTCTTCGGGGAAATGTGCGTCGTGCACAGGGATCACTGGGCGCGTGACCTGAGAAGAACCGGCTTTTATCTTGGCAAGTTCATCTATCTGATGGACGCGTATGACGACCTGGAGGAGGATGAAAAGCGTGGAAGCTTCAATGTCCTCTCAGAGCTCCGAAGTCTGGAAGGGGAGCGGTTTGAAGAGATTCTGAAGGAGATTCTTATGGATACGGCTGCCTGCTGCTGCCGCAGCTTTGAGCGGCTGCCGATTATAAACAACGTAGAGCTTTTGCGCAATATCCTTTATTCCGGAATCTGGGTCCGGTTTCATCAGATCCGTTCCGGGGAAAAAACCGACAGGAAAAGGCCGGGAAGGCAGTATGGCTTTTTATAAGGAAAGTGAAAGAACGATGAACCAGTTTGAGGGAGACAGATGAGAGACCCGTACAGTGTTCTGGGGCTGGAGAGAGGCGCTTCTGATGATGAGATCAAGAAAGCATACCGGACCCTGAGCAGGAAATACCATCCTGACGCGAATATCAACAATCCGAATAAGGCGCAGGCTGAGGAGAGATTCAAGGAAGTGCAGCAGGCCTATGACGCGATCCAGCGGGAGAAGGAGGGAGGCGGCTTCGGGCCGGGCAGCAGCCGCGGATCGTCCTATGCCGGTTCGGGGTATGGGAGCGCTTATTCGAACTTTGGCGGCTTCGGGAATTTCGGCGGCTTTGGCGGCTTCGGGAATTTCGGCGGCTTTGGGGCGTCGTCCGCGGGCAGCAGGGCGCAGGCCGGCAGTGAAGAGGATCTCCATATGCGGGCCGCCGCGAACTATATTAACAGCCGGCACTATCAGGAAGCGCTGAATGTCCTGGATCAGATCACGCAGCGGGATGGCAGATGGTATTATCTCAGTGCCGTGGCGCATATGGGAGCGGGCAACAATGTTCAGGCGAAGAGTATGGCGCAGCGCGCTGTCGAGCTTGACCCGAACCGCCCGGAATACAGGCAGCTGCTGCAGCGCCTGGAGAGCGGAGGCGGATGGTACCAGGATATGGGAAGCGCTTACGGCTATCCCATGGATTCGGATGCGGATATGTGTCCGCGGATGTGTCTGGCGAGTCTTGCGTGCAGTATGTGCGGCCCTGGCGTGTGCTGCTGCATCTGATGCCATCCCTGCCGCAGGCTGCTCCCTGCAGCGAATGCAAAGAAATCGGGAACAGCAGGGGAGCAGGAAGTTGCCCTGTTCCGGGATTCTTGGTAAAATAAGGCGACGGATCAGCATCGGACCGGCTGCTGAATGGTGTTTCGGTGCATGACAGGCGTTGGATCAGAACGGGAGGTACAGGGTGGCAGGCAAAGAAGTCATTACGATCGGAAGACAATTCGGAAGCGGAGGACACGAAGTCGGCCGCAGACTCGCTGCAGAACTTGGACTTACACTGTATGACAAAGAACTCTTGAAGATGATGGCACAGGAGAGTAATATCTGTGAACAGGTGTTGAAGGACTATGACGAAAAACACAGCGGGAGCCTGCTCTACTCTATCATGATGGATGTTTACCCTTCCATGAACTACATGGGGAATACCCTGCAGCGCCAGATCTACCAGGCACAGTATGATACGATCCGCAAGATCGGAGAGAAGGGCGGGTGTGTCATCATCGGAAGGTGCGCGGACTATATCCTTCGGGATCTTCCGCATCTGACAAGTGTGTTTATCCATGCATCCGACGAATACCGGATCCGGAGGATCATGGAGTATGAGCATTATTCAGAGCAAAAGGCAAGGGATACCATCATAAAGGCGGATAAGAAGAAGGCATCCTATTACAATTTCCAGACAGAGAAAAAATGGGGATATGTGTCCTCCTACCATCTGTCTCTTGATACGAGTGAGATCGGAATCGACGGATGCGTGAATGTGATCCGGTGCTATCTGGAGCAAAAGGGCAGAAGCTGAGTGCTGCCGGGTCTCCGGGAGAAAGAGCAGGTTGTTCAGATGAACGAAAACAACAATAACAACAATAACAGTGGAAACGGCGGAGGCGGAAACCGCAACCGCAATCATTCTTCGATCCTGATCTTCCTGGTGGTGACGCTGGTCACCCTGGTGCTGATGAGCTTCTTCAACCGGATGATGAACGATTCCACGTCTATGGAGATCACCTATGATCAGTTTCTGGATCTGCTGGAACAGAATCTGGTGGAATCCGTAACGCTTGATTCCGATAAGCTCACGATCGTCACCAGGAAGCAGAAGCTGGCGAGCCAGGGGATCGAGATGACCTATTACACGGGCCGGATCCAGGATCCGGATATGGTTTCCCGGCTCGATCAGGCGAATGTGCAATTCAAGCAGGAGATTCCGGACAATACGACCAGTCTGATTCTCAATGTGGTTCTGAGCTTTGCGCCTCTGATCCTGATCTGGATCCTGATGGGCGTCGTGATGCGCCGGATGTCCGGTTCGGGCGGCATGATGGGCGTCGGGAAGAGCAGAGCAAAGATGTACATGCAGTCTGAGACGGGCGTGACGTTCAAGGATGTGGCCGGTCAGGACGAAGCGAAGGAATCTCTGCAGGAGACGGTTGAATTCCTCGAGCATCCGGAGAAGTATGCCCAGATCGGAGCCAAGCTTCCGAAGGGCTGCCTGCTTGTCGGACCTCCGGGGACCGGCAAGACGCTGCTTGCGAAGGCGGTTGCGGGGGAGGCGCATGTGCCGTTCTTCTCACTGACCGGTTCGGATTTCGTCGAGATGTTCGTCGGCGTCGGCGCGAGCCGTGTGCGTGACCTTTTTGACGAGGCGAAGAAAAATGCGCCCTGCATCATCTTTATCGATGAGATTGATGCCATCGGAAAGAGCAGAAACTCCGGTGCCTATGGCGGAAATGATGAGCGCGAGCAGACTCTGAACCAGCTTCTGTCGGAGATGGACGGATTCGATACCTCGAAGGGTCTGCTGATCCTCGCCGCCACAAACCGGCCTGAGGTTCTGGATCCGGCGCTGCTTCGTCCGGGCCGCTTTGACCGCAGAGTTACGGTGGAGAAACCGGATCTGCAGGGCAGGATCGATGTGCTGAAGGTGCATTCGAAGGATGTCCATATGGACGAGACCGTTGATCTGAAGGAGATCGCGCTTGCGACCTCCGGCGCGGTCGGTTCGGATCTGGCGAATATGATCAATGAGGCTGCCATCCTCGCGGTCAAGAACAGCAGAACCGCAGTGAGCCAGAAGGATCTGCTTGAAGCGGTGGAGGTCGTTCTGGTCGGCAAGGAAAAGAAGAACCGTATCCTTTCCAAAGAGGAGCGCAGGATCGTTTCCTATCATGAGGTTGGCCATGCTCTTGTCTCCGCCCTTCAGAAGGATTCTGAACCGGTGCAGAAGATTACGATCGTTCCCAGGACCATGGGCGCGCTTGGTTATGTGATGAATGTGCCGGAGGAGGAAAAGTATCTCAACACGGAGAAAGAGATCCGTGCGATGCTTGTCGAATTCGTCGCCGGCCGGGCGGCGGAGGAGATCGTTTTCAATACCGTTACGACCGGTGCCGCCAACGATATCGAGAAGGCAACGAAGGTAGCGAGAGCGATGGTGACCCAGTATGGCATGTCGGAGAAGTTCGGACTGGCACAGCTGGAGGCGCCTGCGGCACAGTTTCTGGATGACGGGCGGATCGTTATGAACTGCTCGGACGCTACGGCGGCCCAGGTTGACCAGGAGGTTATCAAGATTCTGAAGCAGTCCTACGATCAGGCGAAGAGGATTCTGGCTGAGCACAGAAAAGCGATGGATGAGATCGCTGCATTCCTGATTGAGAAGGAAACCATAACCGGAAAAGAGTTTATGGAAATCCTTCACAGGGTTGAGGGAACGGATCCGGAGAAGGATATGCACGAATCGCGCATATCAGAGCGCCAGCCGGCCAGAGCGTACCGTGACAGCCAGGAGATGCCGGCGGATCCGATGCCGGATGCTGCGGCGGATGCTCAGGATCCGGCGGCGGACACGGCGCACGATGTCCAGGGCGCGCCGGCTCCCGACAGTGAGATGACTTAAAAAGTGCTTTCAGGGAGGGGGAGAAGCCTCCCAAAGGGATGAGTGGATCAGGAAGGTTATGATTAAGAGAATCGAAAAACTGATTAATCTGTTCCGGACCCATCGTGAGGTGTGGTGGATCATCTTTTACTGCGTGATCTATATGGGTGGGTTCCGGATCATGGAAGGTGCGGGGCATGTGCATTATCATGTGATTCACACATGGCTGGACGATCAGATCCCGTTCTGCCCGTATTTTGTTCTTCCATATGCGCTGTGGTTCCTGTTTAATGTGGTAGTGGTCGGATGGTTTGTCCTGAAGGCGGAGAAGTATGAATACTACAGGCTGATCACAGCCCTGATGCTGGGAATGACGGCATTTCTTGTCGTATCTGTCGTATACCCGAACCGTCTTGAACTCCGGCCGGAATATGTGGATACGTCAGGAATCTGCGGGAAGCTGGTGTCATTTCTGTACAAAGTGGATACGCCGACGAATGTTCTTCCCAGCATCCATGTATACAATACCGTGGTCTTATGCCATGCGATCAACATGAACGCGAAGATGCGCCGCAGGAAGGTAAGGCTCGTTGCATCGAATATCCTGGGGGTGCTGATCATTCTGTCGACGATGTTCCTGAAACAGCACTCCGTGATCGATGTTTCTCTCGGTCTGGTGATGGGTGTGCTGATGCAGATTATCAGCGACCGGATCTTCGAGACGGAAGAAGAGAGATCCTTCGCGCGGGAGATGCTCTACGCAAGATCCCGTTCTTCGCGGGAAAGGCTAACTGAACAGAACTGACAGCCCGTGTCTGATCTGAGACAGGCTGCCGCGCGACAGGCACAGAGGTATGATCCGGTATCTCTGTGCTTTCTGTCGTGACGAATCATGGCTGCGGAGCGGTTAAACCGGCGTGTATGGGTACAGACAGCCGGCCGGTTTACCGTCCCTGAGGAGGCAGTGCAAATGAATCCGGACTTTGATCTGAAGGAAGAACTGAAAAAGCTGCCCGGAAAACCCGGAGTCTATCTCATGCACGGCAGGAAGGATGAGATTCTCTATGTCGGGAAGGCCGTCAACCTGAACCGCCGGGTGCATCAGTATTTTGTCAAAAAAGTGGGAAGGGGCCCGAAGATCGAGCACATGGTAAACCGGATCGCCTGGTTTGAATACATCGTGACGGATTCGGAGCTGGAGGCGCTGGTTCTGGAGAACAACCTGATCAAGGAGAACCGGCCGAAGTACAACACGCTTCTCAAGGACGACAAAACCTATCCCTACATCAAGGTCACGATTCAGGAAGAATATCCCCGCGTCCTGTTTACGAGGAAGCTGAAAAAGGACGGGGCACAGTATTTCGGACCGTTCAAGAGCTCGATCGCGGTGAAGGAGACGATCGAGGTATTGCGCAAGCTGTACCATGTGCGTGACTGCACCCGCTCCCTTCCGGGAGACATCGGCCGGAACAGGCCATGCCTGAATCACCAGATCGGGCAGTGCGACGCGCCCTGCCAGGGATACATCTCGAAGGAGGAATACAGGGAGCATATCAGCCAGGCGGCGGACTTTCTGTCAGGCAATTACCGCCCGGTCGTAAAGCGGCTTGAGGAGCGCATGAAGGCTGCCAGTGAAGAGATGGACTTTGAGACGGCGGCGAAGATGCGTGACCTGATGCAGAATGTGATCAGCGTTACGCAGAAGCAGAAGATGGAAAACGGAGACGGGGAGGACCGGGACGTCCTTGCGCTGGCAGTAGACGGAATGGATGCGGTCGTACAGGTTTTCTACGTGAGAGACGGGAAAATGATCGGGCGGGAGCATAGCTTCCTCCGGATCGGTGAGGAGGATGCCTCGCTGGGAACCGATGAACGGAAGGAGAGGATCCTGTCCGTCTTTGTCCGCCAGTTCTATGCGTCCGCCGTATTTCTCCCGAAAGAGATCCTGCTGGAATGTGCGATTGAGGATCAGAAGCTGATCGAGGAATGGCTCAGCGCGAAGAGAGGAAACCGCGTCTACATGAAAGTACCGGGCAGGGGAACCCACAGCCGCCTTGTCCGGATGGCTCATGAAAATGCGCAGATCGCACTGAACATGGACCGGGAGAGGATCCGGCTGGAAGAGGGGAGAACGATCGGGGCGATGCAGGAGATAGCGGCCCTGCTCGGCCTCGGGCATCTGACCCGTGTGGAGGCTTACGACATCTCCAACACTTCCGGCGTGGAATCCGTTGGCTCCATGGTTGTATTTGAGCAGGGGAAACCCAGAAGAAGCGATTACCGCAAGTTCAGGATCCGCACTGTGGAAGGGCCGAATGATTATGCCTCCTTAAGAGAAGTGATCGGACGAAGACTGCGGCACGGAATCGAGGAGGAGAAAGAGATCGAGGAGAGGCATCTGGAACCGGGAGATACCTCCTTTCATATCTTTCCGGACCTGATCATGATGGACGGCGGACGGGGCCAGGTGAATGTGGCGCAGCAGGTATGCCGGGAACTGAAGCTGGATATTCCGGTCTGCGGAATGGTGAAGGATGATTATCACAGAACGAGAGGCCTGTACTATCATAACGTGGAGCTGCCAATTGATACCAGATCGGAGGGGTTCAAGCTGATCACGAGGATCCAGGACGAGGCGCACCGGTTCGCGATCGAATACCACAGATCCCTGCGGGGAAAGGCGCAGACGCATTCTCTGCTGGATGAGATCGAGGGAATCGGGCCGGCCAGAAGAAAGGCGCTGCTCCGGTCGTTCGGGTCTCTGGAGGCCATCCGCGACGCCGGCGAGGATCAGCTGGCGCATGCGCCTTCCATGAATGCTTCCAGTGCAAGGAAAGTCTATGAGTTCTTCCATCCATCCTCGACAAAGTGATCCTTAAGTGATAGATTGGTTACAGCTTGATTACAGTGCCGGGAATCCGCGCTTCATCATTTTGTCAGAAGAATCGGAGGAAAAAGAATGAATACACAGTCCGGTGTCCCGCTCGGAAAACTGGTGAAAAAGATGGAACTGGTGAACCGTACGGAATCGGTGAATCTGGAAGGCAAGATGCTCACAACGACGGAGGTAAACCGGCCGGCGCTTCAGCTGACCGGATACTTTGACTATTTTGACGCGGAGCGGCTTCAGGTGATCGGCTATGTCGAGTATACCTATCTGAGCACACTCTCAGGAGAGAGGAAGCGGTTTATCTATGAGCGGCTGCTTGCGGAGAAGATTCCGGCGATCGTATACACGACAAAGACGGTTCCGGAGGATGACATGCTGGAGCTTGCAAAAAAGTACGACGTTCCCATCTTTACCACGGACCGGGAAACAAGCGCGTTTGTGGCGGAGGTCATCCGGTGGCTGAATGTGGAGCTGGCTCCGTGCATTACGATCCATGGCGTTCTGGTGGACGTTTACGGAGAGGGCGTACTGATCATGGGCGAGAGCGGGATCGGGAAAAGCGAGGCAGCCCTGGAGCTGATCAAACGCGGACACCGTCTGATCACCGATGACGTTGTGGAGATCAGGAAGGTGTCGGATCATTCCCTGGTCGGAACAGCGCCGGATATCACGAGGCATTTCATCGAACTGCGCGGAATCGGGATCATCAACGTGAAGACCCTGTTCGGTGTGGAAGCCGTTATGGATACAACGAATATCGATCTGGTGATCAAGCTGGAGGAGTGGGATAAGGACAAGGAGTATGACCGCCTTGGGCTGGAGGAGGAATACACAGAGTTCCTCGGCAACAGGGTCACCTGCCACTCCCTGCCGATCCGGCCGGGAAGAAACCTGGCTGTGATCGTGGAGTCTGCCGCGGTTAACCACAGGCAGAAGAAGATGGGATACAATGCCGCGCAGGAGCTTTACAACAGGGTTCAGCAGGGGATCAAGGAGAACATGGCAAAGCACAGCAGTGAGTAAAGGGAGCGGACATGAAAAAGTACTGTTTCGGGATTGATGTCGGAGGAACCACCATCAAATGCGGACTGTTCCACACGGACGGTCATATTCTTGACAAGTGGGAGATCACGACGCGCACGGAAGAAAACGGGATCCATATTCTGCCGGATATTGCGGAAACGATTAACAGGAAGATCGAGGAAAGAGGACTGACGAAGAATGAGATCGAGGGCATCGGTCTGGATATTCCGGGTCCTGTGGACGCGGAAGGCGTCTGCAGCATCGCGGTCAACCTTCACTGGGGAAGAGTGGAGATCGTCAGGGAGATGCAGAAGATGACCGGGATCCGGACACGGGCGATCAACGATGCGAATGCAGCGGCGCTGGGCGAGTGCTGGAAGGGTGGCGGCGCAGGGCATAAAAACCTGATCATGGTCACACTGGGAACCGGAATCGGCGGCGGCGTCGTCGTGGAAGGAGAGGTGATCGCCGGTGCGCATGGCTCCGGCGGTGAGATCGGCCATGTGCATGTGACGGAGGAGCTTACGGAGCCCTGTAACTGCGGGAATGTCGGCTGCCTGGAGCAGGTGGCCTCCGCCACGGGAATCGTCCGCCTGGCAAAGATGGAGCTGGAGAAAAGGCCGGACATGCAGAGTGTGCTGCGCGGAAGGATGCTGACGGCCAAGGATATCTGGGACGCGGCCAGGAACGGCGACGAGCTTGCGGACGCGGTTGCCGAGAAGTTCGGCCTGTACCTGGGAAGAGCGCTGGCAGCATTTGCCTGCGTTACGGATCCCGAGATCTTTGTGATCGGCGGCGGCGTTTCCAACGCAGGGCCGATCATCCTGGAGTATGTCCAGAAGTACTACCGGCAGTACGCGTTTCCGGGATGCAAGGACGCGGTATTCGCCCTGGCGACACTTGGCAATGACGCGGGCATGTACGGCGCGGCGAAGCTGGTGATCTGAACCATAAATGTTACGATTCACGGTCAGCCATAGTTTTGACAGAGATGTTGCAGATGAGAAAGGACGTGTGAGACAGATGAAAAGACGTAACAAAAAGCAGCAGATGATAGCGGTGATAATCGTTGGGATCCTCGTGGCAGCGATGCTGTTTTCCCTGATCCCCGCCTTTTTGCTGTAAGGAGAATACAAAAGTGAGGAGAACGATCGCTTCCCGGGTGCTCATGCTCGCCCTTGCGGCCGCGGCGGTGATGCCGTTTCGCGCAGGCGCGGCGAAGCCAGTCGCATCTTCCTCGGACACGACCATTGCCAATGGCGTAACAGTGGAAGGCGTCGATCTCTCCGGGATGTCCCCGGACGAGGCAAGAGAAGCGCTGAAACAGAAGGCGGACGCGCTGGGCTCCACCCGGGTGAATCTTCAGATCGGCGGCAATGTGATCACTTCTTCGCTGAATGACCTCGGGTACAGGTGTACCAACCTGGATATTGTAGATTCGCTTGTTCCGATCGGAAAGAGCGGGAATATCGTTGAACGGTACAAGGAACAGAAGGACCTGGAGAGGCAGACGGTGTCCTACTCCCTTGACTTTGCCGTGGATCTTTCCCGCATCCGGTCCTTTGTTCAGACCTGCAGCGTCTACAACACGGATCCGGTCGAGGGAAAGCTGATGCTGGGAGAGGACGGCTATCCTTATGTGGAGGGCGGAACCAGCGGCATCGTGCTCAGGGAGGATGAGTCCACAGAGGCTGTAAAGAACGCAATCGAGTCCTGGACGGGGGGAGACATTACGGTTGACCTTGCCTGTGACGAGATCAGTCCTGAAGTCACCTATGAGACACTGTCTCTGGTGAAGGATGTGCTGGGAACGGCGACAACGGACTATTCCGCATCCTCAGGCAACCGCGCGGCCAATGTGGAAAACGGCTGCGCACTGATCAACGGGACGATGCTCTGGCCGGGGGATGAGTTTTCCGTTACGGATACGGTTACGCCCTTCACGGCGGAAAACGGTTATCTGCCTGCGCCTACCTACGAGGAGAACCGGACGATCGACTCCTATGGCGGCGGGATCTGCCAGGTGTCGACGACGCTGTATAACGCCGCCCTGAAGGCTGAGATGGATATCACGGCGCGGTCGAATCATACGATGATGGTCAGCTATGTAGAACCCTCCAGGGATGCCGCGATCGCGGAGGGCGTCATGGATATGCGCTTCGTGAACAATACGGACGCTCCGATCTATATTGTCGGCGGCTGCCATGGCGGCCAGATCACATTTATCATCTACGGACATGAGACGCGGCCGCCCAACCGGACGATCGAGCTTGAGAGCCGTACGCTGGAAACCATGAATTCGGGAGGGTATTCGCTGTATCCGGATGCGACGCAGCCGGTAGGGTATATCGCCCAGACACAGTCTCCCCACACCGGATGCTCCGCGCAGCTGTGGAAGCATATCTATGTTGACGGAGTGGAGACGGATGAGGTTCTGGTGAATGAGAGCTTCTACCAGTCGGTCGGCACGATCTATTCGGTCGGCGTGCTGACGTCCAACGCGTCGGTGCAGCAGGCGCTTTACGCTGCGATCGGTTCCAATAACCTGGACGCGGTCCAGCAGATCATACGGACCGGAACCGCGCCCGCACCGGCTGCTCCCGCTGTGCCGGA